>NZ_JAQOWX010000008.1:0-80012 GCF_028462495.1 Paucibacter sp. XJ19-41 | reverse complement strand
GAGCTCGCGGGCCTGCGCTGGCTTGCGCAGCAGGGTCAGGTCTTGCTGGGCGGCGGCGGACGGCTGTTGACGGTCTGCTCCGGCGCGCTGCTGGCGGCCGAGGCCGGCCTGCTGGCCGGGCGGCGCTGCACCACCCATCACGAGCTGCTGGACGCGCTGCGCCAGGCCGAGCCGCGTGCCCAGGTGGTCGACAACCGCGTCTTCGTGCTCGACGGTCCGCTGGCCAGCAGCGCCGGCATCACCGCCGGCATCGACCTGGCCCTGCACCTGATCGCCCAGCTGTGCGGCGCGGCGCTGGCCGCGACGGTCGCACAGACCATGGTGGTCTATCTGCGCCGCGGCACGGCCGACCCCGAGCTGTCACCCATGCTGGCGCACCGCCACCATCTGCACCCGGCCCTGCACCGCGTGCAGGACGCGATCTGCACCGACCCGGCCGAGGACTGGAGCCTGGCCCGCATGGCCGAGGCCGCCCATGTGACGCCGCGCCATCTGAGCCGGCTGTTCGCCGCCCATGCCGGCGTGACGCCGCTGCACTATCTGCAGGCGATACGGCTCGAACGAGCCCGCCAGGCGCAGGCCGCCGGCCTCGCGGCCAGCCAGGCAGCGCTGCAAGCCGGCTTCAGCTCGGACCAGCAGCTGCGCCGGGCCCGCCGCGCCGCCGCCCGCTGTTGAGCGGCCGGCAAAAGCCCTGAACCCGACAAGGCGCTTGACGCGGCCGCTGGTCGCAGCCTAATATGACGATCATCATATTTACAAACAAAGCCAAGTGACCGCCAGCACGCCCAGCCGCAAGGAACTGACCCACGAGCGCATCCTCGAGACAGCGGCGCGCGAGATCCGGCGCGTCGGCTACGGTGGCATCGGCGTGGCCGATCTGATGAAGCAGGCCGGCCTGACCCATGGCGGCTTTTACGCCCACTTCTCCTCCCGCGACGCGATGCTGGCCGAGGCCATGGAATGGGCGGGCCGTGACAGTGAGCGCAGGCTCACTTCGCGTTTGGCCAAGGCCGGGCAACACGGCAGCGACCCCTTTGTCGCGCTGGTCGAGGGCTATCTGTCACCCGCCCATCTGGCCGCCCCCGAGGCCGGCTGCCCGGTGGCGGCGCTGGCCTCGGAGATGCCGCGCCAGTCGGCCGAGGTGCTGGAGGCCGGGCGCAGCCGGGTCCAAGCCCTGATGACGCGGGTGCAGCAGGTGCTGCCCTCTGCCGATGCGGACCAGGCCCGCGTCATCGTCAGCAGCCTGGTCGGCGCGCTGCAACTGGCCCGCGCGCTGGGCGACAACGCCGACGGCCATGCGCTGCTGGCCGCCAATCGCCAGGCCTTGCTGGCCCGTCACGGGCAGAAGACCCGGTCCGCCCTCTCCCCTTAGGAACAGCGCAAGCCCCGGCATCAGAGACTTGCTTTCGCCTCAATTTATGACGATCGTCATATCTCCACTCAACCCCCTTGCCTGAAAGACCCACCATGAAGCTCGAAAACTCCGTTGTTTTGATCACCGGCGCCAATCGCGGCCTCGGTCTGGCCTTTGCCCGCGAAGCCCTGGCCCGCGGCGCGCGCAAGGTCTACGCAGCCGCCCGCGACCCGGGCAGCATCAGCCTGCCCGGCGTCGTGCCGATACGGCTCGATGTCAGCAATGCCGAGAACATCGCGGCGGTCGCGGCGCAGTGCAGCGATGTCAGCATCCTGATCAACAACGCCGGCATCGCCACCTTGGGCGGCTTCCTCGCGCCCGATGCGATCGAGGCCGCGCAACGCCAGATGGACACCAACTACTTCGGTCCGCTGCGCATGGCCCGCGCCTTCGCGCCGGTGCTGGCCACCAATGGCGGCGGCGCCTTGCTGAACGTGCTGTCGATCGCCAGCTGGATCAATGGGCCCCTGCTGGCCACCTATGGTGCGACCAAGTCGGCAGCCTGGGCGCTGACCAATGGCCTGCGCCAGGAACTCAGCGGCCAGGGCACGCTGGTGACCGGCCTGCATATGGGCTTTGTCGACACCGACCTGACCCAGGGCCTCGATGTGCCCAAGACCACGCCTGAGGCCGTGGTTGCCCAGGCCTTCGACGGCCTGGCCGCCGGCGCCACCGAGGTGCTGGCCGACGAAGTCACGCGCCAGGTCAAGCAGGGCCTGGCGGCCGGCGTCTATCTGCAGGCCTTGTCGCACTGAGCGGCCCCAAGCCATGAGCAGCCTCGCCGCCACCGCCACCCCGCCCGCTGACGCCGGCGGCACCCGTTCACCCTGGCCGGTGTTCTGGATTGCCAGCGTCGCCGTCTTCCTGGTCTCGCTGGACAGCACTCTGCTGTTCGCCGCCTTCGGCAGCCTGCGGGCCGCCTTTCCGGCGGCGACGGCGGCCGATATGTCCTGGGTGCTGAATGCCTACACGGTGGTCTATGCGGCGATGCTGATCCCGTCCGGCGGCCTGGCCGATGCGCACGGCCGCAAGCGCGTCTTCATGATCGGTGTCGTGCTGTTCCTGGCGGCCTCGGCGGCCTGCGGTATGGCCGGCAGCGTCGGCTGGCTGATCGCGGCGCGCGTGCTGCAGGCCATCGGCGCGGCGCTGCTGACGCCGGCCTCGCTGTCGCTGGTGCTGGCGGCGTTTCCGGCCTCGCGGCGCGCGGTGGCGGTGAGCTTGTGGGGGGCGGTCGGCGCGCTGGCGGCGGCGGTCGGGCCCAGCCTCGGTTCGCTGGTGGTCGACAGCATCGGCTGGCCCTGGGCCTTCTATCTGAACCTGCCGCTGGGCGCGCTGTCGCTGTGGTTCGGCGCGCGGCTGCTGGGCGAGGTGCGCCGGCCCGAGGCGCGGCGACCGCTGGATCTGGTGGGCATGAGCCTGCTGATCGTCGGGGTCGGCGCGATCACCTTGGCCATCGTACAGTCGGAGTCGCCGAGCTGGCGGCGCGACGAGCTGCTGATGGCCGGCGCGCTGGGCCTGGTGGCGCTGATCGGCTTTGTGCTGTGGGCCCGCCATGCGCCGGCGCCGCTGCTGGACCTGGCACTGTTCCGCAGCCGGACCTACCGCTATGTGAACCTGGCGACGCTGGCCTTTGGCACCGCGTTCGCGATGATGTTCTTCACCTTCTTCTTCTACATGGCGCAGATCTGGCATTACAGCCTGCCGCAGGCCGGCCTGGCCGTGACCCCGGGCCCGCTGCTGGTGATGCCTTCGGCCATCCTGACCGGCCGGCTCGCGGCCCGGCATGGCCACCGGCCCTTTCTGGTCGGCGGTGCGCTGGTCTATGCCTGCAGCGGCCTGTGGTTCTTACTGGTGCCGGGCGTCGAGCCGGCCTATCTGACGCAATGGCTGCCGGGCCTGCTGCTCAGCGGCATCGGCGTCGGCATGGTGCTGCCCTCGCTGTCGGGCGCGGCGGTGATGGGGCTGCCGGCCCAGCACTACGCGGTCGGCAGCGCCGTCAACCAGGCCACGCGCCAGATCGGCGCAGTGCTGGGTGTGGCGCTGACCGTGCTGCTGCTCGGCCATGCGCAGCTGCAGCGCGCCGACTTCGACGCGGTCTACGCCCTGCATGTGGGCCTGGCCCTGTTGACCGGCCTGCTGTGCCTGGCGGTCAATACCAAGCCGGCGGCGAAGGCCTGAGCAAGGCCTAGATCCGTCCCAGCAGCAGCAGGACGATCAGGATCACGACGATCAGTCCCAGGCCGCCGCTGGGGCCATAGCCCCAGTTGCGGCTGTGCGGCCAGGAGGGCAGCGCGCCGATCAGGAACAGGACGAGGACGATGAGCAGGATGGTGCTGAGTGCCATGAAGGTCTCCTTATGAAGACCTCGACAGTAGGGCCGCCCCGGCCGACCGACGGTAGTCCGGATACGCCATCGGGCGTAGTCTGGTAGCGGGTCGCGGCCGGGTTGGCGTCCTACACAGGTAGGAAACACCCTTGTCTGCCTCTTACGGCCGAGCCGGCGGCAGGCCACACGACGGATCCAAAGAAGGCGAAACTGGGGCATGGTCAGCCCACGGCAACCCAAGCTCGGCGCTGAACCTCATCGCCTCAAGGAGAACCCCATGTTCGGACTGACGACGCTCGGCTTCATCCACACCCTGATCAGCCTGGTGGCGCTGGCCGCCGCCCTGGTCGCCCTGCTGCGCGACAGGGCCATCCTGCCGGACCGGCCGGTCGGCAAGCTCTATATCTGGGCCACGGTGCTGACCTGCCTGACCGGCTTCGGCATCTTCGAGCACGGCGGCTTCGGCAAGCCCCATGTGCTGGGCATCGTGACCCTGCTGGTACTGGGCCTGGCCACCGTGGCCGGCCGCAGCCGGCTGCTGGGCCACGCCGCGCCCTATGTGCAGACGGTCAGCTACTCGCTGACGGTGTTCTTCCACATGATCCCCGGCGTCACCGAAACCTTCACCCGCCTGCCCAGCGGCGCACCGCTGTTCAGCAGCCCGGAGGACCCGAAGCTCGAGAAGGTGGTCGGTGTGATCTTCCTGCTGTTCCTGATCGGCGCCACGCTGCAGGTGCGCCGGCTGCGTGCGGCGCGCCGCACGGCCAGCCGGCCGATCAGCGCCTGAACGAACGAAGCCGGCCGCCGGGCGCGAGCGCTCAGGTCCTAGTTTGTGGGACCGACGACCCGGCACGCTTGAGCGCCGCCAGCGCCAACGCATGCGCTTGCACCAACTCCGGCGCCGCATCGAAATGCCAGAGATAGCGCGTCGTGAAGAGCTCGCTGCTGTGCCGGTCCAGGCTCAGCAGCTCGCGGGCGCGCTGGGCCACGGCCGCCGGGGCCGAGAGGGCGTCGCCGTCACCGTCCAGCGCCTCGTCCAGCATCACGATCAGACGGCTCAGCGGTTCGAGCCAACGCATCTCATCGGCATAGGCCATCACCTGCAGGAAGTCGCCGGACGACTGCCGGCCGTGCTGTTTCTCGTACTGGCGCCGCTCCAACTCGACCAGCACGCGATGCAGGTCGAGAAGCGCGATGCGCAGGGCTTGGCAGGGATCTTTTTGCATGGCTGGTGTCGGGAGGGTTTGCTCCATTTTCATATCCCTCCATACTGGGCCTGTCGCGAAGCATGGATTTCCGAGGAGCTTGCATCATGAGTGGACGCAGACAGCAGGACTTTCCGCCCGGCCTGCAGGGCGGACTCGAGCACGACAACGAAGACCATCGTCTCGGCGAGACGGGGCAGACCGGCCCGGAGGCACCGGGCGATGTCAATCGCAGCCATCCGGAGCTGGGCAATACCGGGGCGGATGGGCCGGTCGACAAGCCCGCCACGCCGAAGAGCTAGCGGCAGGGCCCCGGCCCCTGTTGCGACGGCCGGGAGGGGCTCTATTTGATGTCGAGGATCTTCATCGCCTTGGCCAGCGTGTCGACCGACTCCTGATGCTTGCCGGCCTTGTGCAAGGCTTCGCCGTCGGCGCGCAGCTTCTTCACATCACCGATCTGCTCGGCCGTGAGCTTGGGGCTCTTGGCCAGCACCTCGTCGATCTTCTTCATGTCGGCGGGGCAATGAAAGGCAAACGCCGCGCTGGAGGCCATCAAGGCGGCCGCAGCAAGGTAGGAACGTAGCTTCATGCTGATCTCCAGTCGGTTGCAGGGAGTGGATGAGGCAGCGGGCCTACAGCCCACGACCGAGTCTAGCCCCGGCCGCGGCCACTGTTTCGGCAGATTCATGCCCGCCCCTCTTGAAAGCCCTCGGCACAACCCTATACTCCGTCTGCTAGCACTCACCAAGATAGAGTGCTAACGATCCGAAACGGCTTCGCCATGACGGGTCTTCGCATGTGAATGGGTGCTCGATTCACAGTGCACCCATAGATCTAGCACCACTCTCAAGGAGATGAAATGAAACTGCGTCCTCTGCACGATCGTGTGATCGTCAAGCGTCTGGAACAAGAAACCAAGACCGCCTCTGGCATCGTCATCCCCGACAACGCCGCAGAGAAGCCCGATCAGGGCGAAGTCCTGGCCGTGGGCCCGGGCAAGCGCAATGAGAAGGGCGACTTCATCGCCCTGAACGTGGCCGTCGGCGACCGCGTGCTGTTCGGCAAGTACAGCGGCCAGACCGTCAAGGTCGACGGCGACGAACTGCTGGTGATGCGCGAAGAAGATCTGTTTGCTGTTGTCGCCAAGTAAGTCGGCGCACCCCAAGATCTGACACCTTAAAGAATTCGGAGAAATACACATGGCAGCAAAAGACGTAATCTTTGGCGGCGAAGCTCGTGCTCGCATGGTTGAAGGCGTGAACATCCTGGCCAACGCGGTCAAGGTGACCCTGGGCCCCAAGGGCCGCAATGTGGTGCTCGAGCGCTCCTTCGGCGCCCCCACCGTGACCAAGGACGGTGTGTCCGTGGCCAAGGAAATCGAGCTGAAGGACAAGCTGCAGAACATGGGCGCCCAGATGGTCAAGGAAGTCGCTTCCAAGACCTCGGACAACGCCGGTGACGGCACCACCACCGCCACCGTGCTGGCCCAGGCCATCGTGCGCGAAGGCATGAAGTACGTGGCCGCCGGCATGAACCCGATGGACCTGAAGCGCGGTATCGACAAGGCCGTCACGGCCCTGGTCGCCCAGCTGAAGGCCGCCTCGAAGGCCACCACCACCTCCAAGGAAATCGCTCAGGTTGGCACGATCTCGGCCAATAGCGATGTGGAAGTGGGCCGCATCATCGCCGAGGCGATGGACAAGGTCGGCAAGGAAGGCGTCATCACCGTCGAAGACGGCAAGAGCCTGGACAGCGAGCTGGACGTCGTCGAAGGCATGCAGTTCGACCGCGGCTACCTGTCGCCCTACTTCATCAACAACCCCGAGAAGCAAGCCGCGCTGCTGGACAACCCCTTTGTCCTGCTGTTCGACAAGAAGATCTCGAACATCCGCGACCTGCTGCCCACGCTGGAGCAAGTGGCCAAGGCCGGCCGTCCGCTGCTGATCATCGCTGAAGAAGTCGAAGGCGAAGCGCTGGCGACCCTGGTGGTCAACACCATCCGCGGCATCCTGAAGGTCGTGGCCGTCAAGGCTCCGGGCTTCGGCGACCGTCGCAAGGCCATGCTGGAAGACATCGCCATCCTGACCGGCGGCAAGGTCATCGCCGAAGAAGTCGGCCTGACGCTGGAGAAGGTCACGCTGGCCGATCTGGGCCAGGCCAAGCGCGTCGAAGTGGGCAAGGAAAACACCACCATCATCGACGGTGCTGGCGCCGCTGCCGACATCGAGGCTCGTGTGAAGCAAGTGCGCATCCAGATCGAGGAAGCCACCAGCGACTACGACCGTGAGAAGCTGCAAGAGCGCGTGGCCAAGCTGGCCGGCGGTGTTGCCGTGATCAAGGTTGGCGCCGCCACCGAAGTCGAAATGAAGGAAAAGAAGGCCCGCGTCGAAGATGCGCTGCACGCAACCCGTGCCGCCGTTGAAGAAGGCATCGTGGCCGGTGGTGGCGTGGCCCTGCTGCGCGCCAAGCAAGCCGCTGGCGAGATCAAGGGCGACAACGCCGATCAAGACGCCGGCATCAAGCTGGTGCTGAAGGCCATCGAAGCCCCGCTGCGCGAGATCGTCTACAACGCCGGTGGCGAAGCCTCCGTCGTCGTGAACGCCGTGCTGGCCGGCAAGGGCAACTACGGCTTCAACGCCGCCAACGACACCTATGGCGACATGATCGAAATGGGCATCCTGGACCCGACCAAGGTGACGCGCACTGCCCTGCAGAACGCCGCATCGGTCGCTTCGCTGATGCTGACCACCGAAGCCATGGTGGCCGAGTCCCCGAAGGACGAGGCTCCGGCCGGCGGCATGCCTGGTGGCATGGGCGGCATGGGCGGCATGGGCATGGACATGTAAGACCAAGCCGGGTGCCTGCGGCACCCGTGCAACAAGTCTGACCGTCTCGAAAGGGGCCGCGAATGCGGCCCCTTTTTTCGTCCGGGCCCAGCCGCATAATCCGGGCAAGAATCGGTCCGCCCTCTCCATGCCCGCACCCACCCTCGCCGCCCTCGTCCAAGACGCCCAAGCCCAGCTGGGCCTGCTCAGCCGCCATCTGCTGGACCGGATACCNCACCCTCGCCGCCCTCGTCCAAGACGCCCAAGCCCAGCTGGGCCTGCTCAGCCGCCATCTGCTGGACCGGATACCGGACGAGCTCGGCGGCCGCCCGCAACAGCATCTGCTGCTGGACGCCTGGCAGCGCCAGCGTCTGCGCTTCGCCGAGCGTTTCGAGCAAGCCCTGACCCCCTTGCTGGAGGCTGCCGCCCGAGGTGAGGACCCGCTGCACCGCAAGCCGGTCAGCCTCGACACGCTGAGCTTGGTGGACGAGCAGCAGGCGCTGCAGGACGTGGCTGTCGCGCATGTGATCCAGGCGATCGAAGACCACTGCCGCGCCGAGCTGCACCAGCTCGGCAATTTCTTTGCCGCGCTGCGCGGCACGGCCCGCCCGCGCAAGAACGACAACCCGCTGCGGCCCGCGCTGTTTGCCCAGGGCCTGCTGCAGGCCTTGCAGCCCGTGCAGCTTGACCCCGAGGGACAGTACGCGCTGATGCGCGCAGCCGCCCAGCCGCTGGCCCAGGGCCTGAGCCGGCTGTACGGCCAGTTGTGCGCCGAGCTGCGAGCGGCCGAGCTGACCCCCTTGATCGCCGGCAGCACGGCGATGCAGCAAAGCGACCAGCAGCGCCTGCGCCACGCCGGCAGCATTTTTCAGGAGACCGTCGAGCCCGCCACGCTGGACAGCCTGGCGCGCCGTGTCGACGCCTACAACTCGCGGCCGCAGCGCCTCGGACCCGCCGTGGCCAGCGGCGCAGGCGGCAAGGACATGCTGTCGCGCCTGTACGACCAGATCCTGGCCGACCCGGAGCTGCTGCCGCCGGTCAAGGCCTTGCTGGCGCGCCTGCAGGTCGCGGTGGCCCGCCTGGCGATGAGCGACATCAGCCTCCTGCGCCGCCAGGACCATCCGACCTGGCAGCTGCTGAACCGGGTCGCCGCCCATGGCGCGGCCTTCGAGCGCGCCGACGATGCCGGGCTGCAGCACTTCCTGCAGTTCATGGATCAGCACATCGGCTCGCTGCTGAGCCAGCCCCAGCCCAGCGCCGCGCAATTCCTGCAGCTGCTCGGCGAGGTCGACGCGCATATCGGTGCGCAGGCCCGTCGGCGCAGCGAAAGCAGCGCCATCGCGCTGGCCCTGCTGGAGCGCGAGCAGCAGCGCCAGCCCTGGCTGGCCCTGCTGCGCGAGCAGGTCCAGGCCCAGCTCGACGATGCACCGGACGCCCAGACCACGCCGCTGCTGCGCCAGTTCCTGCACAAGGTCTGGGCCCGCGTCATCGTCCAGGCCATGGTCGAGCATGGGCAGGACGCCCCGCAGGCGCATGCCCAGATCGCGCTGGTCGATCAGTTGCTGGACAGCCTGCGCCTGCCGGTCGACGAGGCCCAGCGCCTGCGTCGCCGCGCCGAGCTGCCGGCGCTGATCCAGAAGCTGCAGGCCGGCTGCGACAGCGTGGCGCTGCCGGCCCCGCAGCGCCAGAGCCTGTTCGACGAGCTGATGCGCCTGCATGGCCGGCTGTTGCTGGGCCAGCAGGTGGCCGCGCCGCAGCCCGACCAAGGCCCCAAGCCCGACGCCGATCCCGAGGCGCGGCTGCGCCAGCTGCTCAGCGAGCGCGAATCGCAGATGCCCTCGCGCTGGGCCCATGAGGCGGTCGACCGCGGCCGCCTGCCCACCGTGCCGGTGACCTTGTACGACCAGCAGCTGGGCGCCGATCCCAAGCTGGCCTTGCAGACCTGGATCGAGGCCCTGCGCATCGGCGCCTGGTACCACATGTTCGTGCAGAGCCAGTGGCTGACCGCCCAGCTCGCCTGGGTCAGCGACAGCCGCCAGTTCTTCCTCTTCGTCGGGCAGGACGCCGAGGACCGCCACTCGCTGACCCGCGGCGCGCTGGAGCAGCTGCTGGCCCATGGCCTGATCGCGGTGCTCGAGGAGGACGATCTGGTGCAGCGCGCCGTCGCCACGCTGATGCAAGACCTGAGCGACGAGGCCTGATGAGAAGACCCGCCCTGACCCTGGCCCTGCTGCTGATCTGCGGCGGCAGCAGCTGGGCGCAAGACCCGACCCCGGCAAGCCCCTCGACCACGGCCGTCCGCCCCAAGCTGGGCCTGGTGCTGTCGGGCGGCGGCGCCCGCGGCCTGGCCCATGTGGGCGTGCTCAAGGTGCTGGAGCGCGAGCGCATCCCGGTCGATCTGATCACCGGCACCTCGATGGGCGCCATCATCGGCGGGCTCTATGCCAGCGGCATGAGCGCCGCCGACCTGGAGCGCGAACTGCTGCCGCTGGCCTGGGACCGGGTGTTCGCCAGCCGGGTCGAGCGCCAGAACCTGTCGCAGCGCCGCAAGGAAGAGGACTTCGAGTTCTCCGCCGTGCTGGAGCTGGGCATGCGCGACGGCGAGTTCCGCGCGCCGCAGGGCACGCTGTCCAGCCGCGGCCTGGAGATCCTGCTGCGCCGCTACACCCAGCCGGTGCGCAATATCGAGCAGTTCGACGCGCTGCCGACCCCGTTTCGCGCCATCTCCACCGATATGGAAAGCGGCAGCCAGGTGGTGTCGGACCAGGGCGATCTGGCCCTGGCGATGCGCTCCAGCATGAGCGTGCCGGGCGTGTTCGCGCCGGTCGAGAGCAAGGGCCGCATCCTCGGCGATGGCGGTCTGGTCAACAACCTGCCGGTCGATGTGGCGCGCCGCCAGGGCGCCGAGCGCCTGATCGCGGTCAATGTCGGCACGCCGCTGGCCGCGCGCGAGGCCCTGTCCTCGTTGGTCGGCGTGACCGCGCAGATGATCAATATCCTGACCGAGCAGAACGTGCAGCGCAGCATCGCCAGCCTGTGGGCCGAGGATGTGCTGATCACGCCCGAGCTGGGCAAGCTGGGTTCGGGCGACTTCGACCGCGCCCGCGACCTGATACAGCAGGGCGAGCGCGCCGCCGAAGCGATGCTGGCCCAGCTGCGGCCGCTGGCGGTCAGCCCCGAGGCCTATGCGCAATGGCGGCTGGCCCGCACGCCCGCGAGCACACCCCATGCGCGGCTCGCTGCCATCGAGTTCGAGGGCAGCGAGCGCAGCCATCCCGAGCGCTTTGCCGCCCAGCTGGCCAGCCAGCCCGGCCAGGCTTTCGACGCCGCGCGGGCCGAGCGCGATGCGCAACTGCTCGCCTCCTCGGGCGACTACGAGCGGGTCGACTTCCATGTCGCGGCCCGCCCCGAGGGCGATGCACTGGTGTTCGCGATGGAAGACAAATCCTGGGGGCCAAACTACTTCCGCATCGGCCTGGACCTCAGCACCGACTTCTCCGGCGAGAGCGCCTTCAATATCCGCATCAGCCACAACCGCCACTGGCTGACGCCCCAGGGCACCGAGTGGCGCAACCAGCTGACCCTGGGCCAGACGCCGCGCCTCTACAGCGAGCTCTATCACCCGCTAATCGCCAAGCTGGGCACCTCGAACGACTGGTTCGTCTCCGGCTGGGGTGAGCTGGAGCGGCGCTCGATCACACTCTACGACGCGGACAGCGGCCAGGGCCGCGCCCGCCTGGGCCGGCGCAGCGCCACCTTGGGACTGGACATCGGCCAGCCCTGGGGCCGGCTCGGCGAGCTGCGCCTGGGCCTGATGCAGCAGAACTGGCGCATCAGCCCCGACCTGTTGACGATCGATGTGCCCGACGGCATCCTGAACCAGACCTGGCGCGAACGCGGCCTGCGTGTGAAGGCGGTGGTCGACCAGTTGGACTTCGCCAACTTTCCGCAGAACGGCTACCGCCTGCTGGCCGAGCTGGCCGGTGGCCGCCAGTCGGGGCCGGATGTCAGGCGCGCCCACTTCCAGCGCCTGGAGCTGCAGGCCACCGGCGTCAAGAGCTGGGGCGCCCACACGCTGAACCTGCACACCCGCCTCTTCGACGCCAAGCAGCGCGAGGACTCGACCCAGGGGCCTTATGCGCTGGGCGGTTTCCAGCAGCTCTCCGGCTATCAGCCCGATCAGTTGGTGGGCCAGAGTCTGGTGTTCGGCCGCGCTACCTACTACATGCGTTTGCGCGAGACCCCGCTGCTGACGCGGGGCTTCTTCGTCGGCGGTTCGCTGGAGCTCGGCAATGCCTGGGGCAGCCGCCACGAAGCCTCGCTGCGCGATCTGCGCAAGGCCATGAGCGTCTTCGTCGGCGCCGACACCGGCCTGGGCCCGCTCTACCTGGCCCTGGGCCATGCGCCGCGCGGCAGCACGGCCGTCTACCTCTTCATCGGCAGACCCTGAGGATGGCCTCGGCCAGCAGCGCCGGCCGCTCGTGGATGATCCAGTGGCCGGCCCCGGCCACCCGCTGCAAGTCCAGCTGCGGCACGAACTGCGCCAGCCCGTCCAGCATGCCGGGCGGCAGCGCGCGGTCCTCCTCGCCCCAGATCACCAGGGTCGGCAGCCTGACGGTGACGAACTCGGGCGCAAAGCTCAGCGCCATCGCGCCGGGGTCCTCGGCTGTCGGCGGGCGCATCGGCGAGGCGCGGTAGTAGTTCAGCGGCCCGCTCAGCCCCTGATCCCAGACGTCGCGGTAGCGCTGGCGCACCTCATCGCTGAGCCCGGCCGCGCCGCCCATCTCGGTAAAAAACGGCCACATCCGCGCGTAGTCGTCCGCGGCCAGCAGCGCCTCGGCATCGGGCCGGCACAGCCAGTTCATATAGGCGCTGGCCTCGCGCTGTGCCGGATTGAGCTGCAGCTCGCGCAGAAAGGTGCCCGGATGCGGCGAGTTGATGATGACCAGCTGGCGCATCAGCGCCGGCGCCTGCACCGCCAGATTCCAGGCCACCGCCCCGCCCCAGTCATGTGCGACCAGGGCCGCCAGCGGGCCGTCGCCGGTGGCCGCGATCAAGGCCTTGATATCGGCCATCAGGTGCTTGGCCCTGTAGGCCTCGACCTCGGCCGGGCTGCTGGAGCGCTCGTAGCCGCGCAGATTCGGTGCGATGCAGCGAAAGCGCGGCGCGAGCATCTGCATCAGCTCGTCCCAGACAAAGGCCGCCTCGGGAAAGCCATGCAGGAACACCAGCCGCGGTGCGTCGATGGGCCCGCAGGCCCGGCACGACAGGGTGATGCCGTGCGGCAGCGGCAGCTCGAAGGTCTCGATCATCGGCGGGCGTCTCCTCAGCCGGTCAGTATCTGCCCGGCCGGCGACGCCGGCTTGTCATTCCGGCGACAGCGCCGCTTCGGGGTTTTCGCTGATCTTGGGCGCGGCCTGCACCCATTCGTAGAGGATGCGCGCCACATCGGCCACGCCCTGCTTCTTCAGCGCCGAGAACAGCGTCACCGCCACATCCGACTCCTCGGTGGCCAGCTCGCCCAGAAAGGCCTGGCAGGCGGCCAGTGCGGCGTTGGCTTCCTTGCGATTGAGCTTGTCGGACTTGGTCAGGAGCACCAGCAGCTTGACCTCGCCGTTGCCGACGCGCGGCGCAACGAACTCCAGCAGCTGCTTGTCCAGATCGGTCAGGCCCAGGCGCGAGTCCACCATCAGCACGACGCCCGACAGACTGCGCCGCACCTCCAGATAGTCGGCCATCACCTTCTGCCAGCGCAGCTTGGCCGAGCGGGCCACCGCCGCATAGCCATAGCCGGGCAGATCGGCGAACCAGGCATTGGCCGCGTCCTTGGGACCGAGCTCGAACAGATTGATGTGCTGTGTGCGCCCAGGCGTCTTGGACGCGAAAGCCAGCCGCTTCTGCTGGGCCAGCGTATTGATCGCGGTCGACTTGCCGGCATTGGAGCGGCCGACGAAAGCGATCTCCGGCAGCTCATTGGGCGGCAGGTGGACCAGCTCGCTGGCGGTGGTCAGAAAACGGGCGGTGTGGGTCCAGCCCAACACCATCTTGTCAGTGAGCAAACCCGCCTCGGCGGCGTCGGTTTGCGGTGGGTTCGGGGTGGTGTTGGTCATGAAGATACCGGGCTTGTTGGATTGCCATTGTAAAATCCCGCAGTTGCGCTTACCGAACCTCGATAAAACTCATGAAGACTGCCGCTATCCTGTTGTCTGGTTTGACGTTTGCTGCCGCAGCCTTTGCGAGCGGTGCCCCGGTGCAAGCCAAGCCTGATCTGGCCAAGGGTCAGGCCATCGCCACCCAGGTCTGTGCCGCCTGCCACACGGCCGACGGTTCGCGCGGCAGCCCCGCCAACCCCATCCTGCAGGGCCAGCACCCGGACTACCTGTCCAAGCAGCTGCTGGAGTTTAAGGAAGGCAAGCGCAATAACGCCATCATGAAGGGCTTCGCTGCCACCCTGAGCGACGCCGACATGAAGAATGTCGCCGCCTTCTACGCCAGCAAGCAGGCCAAGCCCGGCTTCGCGAAGAACAAGGAGCTGGTGAGCCTGGGCGAGAAGATCTATCGCGGCGGCATCGCTGACCGCCAGATCCCCGCCTGCGCCGGCTGTCACAGCCCCAACGGCGCCGGCATCCCGGCCCAGTACCCGCGCCTCTCGGGCCAGCACAGCGACTACACCGAGCTGCAGCTGACCAATTTCCGCGTCAACACCCGCGCCAACAGCGCCCAGATGACGGCCATCGCGGCCAAGATGAACGACCGCGAGATCAAGGCCGTCTCCGACTACATCGCCGGCCTGCGCTGAACGCCCGGCGCCGCATCAGTTACCCCGCTTCCCGAAAGCAAAGGCCGGCGCCCAGCTCCGGCCTTTTTTCATGGCGAGTCCCGTATCCGGGGCCAGCCGCCACAATGCCAGCCATGTCCGAGTCCACGCCCACCGCCCCCACGCCGAGTTCCCGCCTGGGTCGCGATCTCTTCGATCTGCTGTCCTCGATGCGTTTCGCGATCGCGCTGCTGACGGTGATCTGCATCGCCTCGGTGATAGGCACGGTGGTCAAGCAGCGCGAGCCGCTGACCAACTATGTCAACCAGTTCGGGCCCTTCTGGTCCGAGGTGTTTGCCAAGCTGGACATCTACACGGTCTACAGCGCCTGGTGGTTTCTGCTGATCCTGGCCTTTCTGGTGCTGTCGACCAGCCTGTGCATCGCCCGCAACACGCCCAAGATCATTGCCGACCTGCGCAGCTACAAGGAGCACATCCGCGAGCAGTCGCTGCAGGCCTTCCCGCACAAGGCCATCGGCAGCCTGCCGGTGCCGGCCGAGCAGGCCTATGCCCAGGTCTCGGCCCTGCTGGACGCCGAGGGCTGGAAGGCCCGCGCCCAGATCCGCGACAAGGGCACGATGGTGGCGGCGCGCAAGGGCGCGGCCAACAAGATCGGCTATCTGGCCGCGCACAGCGCCATCGTGCTGATCTGCCTGGGCGGGCTGTTCGACGGCGACCTGATCGTGCGGGCCATGATGTGGGCCCAGGGCAAGAGCATCTACCAGGGTGGCGGCCTGATCATGAATGTCGAGCCGCAGCACCGCCTGGCCAGCAGCAACCCGAGCTTTCGCGGCAATCTGATGGTGCCCGAGGGCGGCCGCGCCACCACGGCCATCCTGTCCATGCCCAATGGCGTGGTGCTGCAAGACCTGCCCTTCGACGTGGAGCTGAAGAAGTTCATCGTCGAGTACTACGCCACCGGCATGCCCAAGCTGTTCGCCAGCGAGATCACGATACGCGATCACGAGACCGGCGCCAGCCACGAGGCCCTGGTCAAGGTCAACGAGCCGGCCTACCACCGCGGCGTGGCCATCTACCAGAGCAGCTTTGACGACGGCGGCTCGCACCTGACCCTGCGCGCCCAGCCGCTGAGCGGCGCGGCCGCTCCCTTCGAGATCGAAGGCGCGGTGGGCAGCAGCACCTCGCTGAGCAATGGCGACGACAAGCTGGGGCTGGAGTTCAGCGGCCTGCGCGTCATCAATGTCGAGAACATGAGCGCGCCCAGCCAGGGCGGCACCGATGTGCGCAAGGTCGATCTGGTCAGCTCGGTCCAGGCCCATCTGGGCAGCGGCGCCAAGGTCAAGACCGAAAAGGCGCTGCAGAACGTCGGCCCCTCGTTCAGCTACAAGCTGCGCGACGCCGCCGGCCAGGCCCGCGAATACAACAACTACATGCTGCCGGTCGATCTGGACGGCCACAAGGTCTACCTGGCCGGTGTGCGCGACACGCCGGCCGAGGCCTTCCGCTATCTGCGCATCCCCGTCGACGAGCAGGGCGAGATGGCCGGCTGGCTGGCGCTGCGCCGCGGCCTGGCCGATGCGGACCTGCGCGAGCGCGCCGCCCGCCGCTATGCCGAGGGCGCGACGCCCAACGACAAGCCGCAGATGACCCCGCAGCTGGAGGCCACCGCGCGGCGCGCGCTGGCGCTGTTTGCCGGCGCCGAAGGCATCAAGCCGGGCGCCGCAGCCGGCCCGGCGGTCGGTGGCCTGCCGGCGCTGTCGGCCTTCATCGACAGCGAGGTGCCCGAGGCCGAGCGCGGCCGCGTCTCCGAGGTGCTGCTGCGCATCCTCAACGGCAGCCTGTTCGAGCTCTACAAGATCGTCCGCAGCCAGGCCGGCCAGCCCGTGCCCGAGGCCGGCGACAACACCCAGGCCTTCATGACGCAGGCGGTGCTGGCGCTGTCCGACAGCATGTTCTACCCGGCCCCGGTGCTGCTGCAGCTGGCCGACTTCAAGCAGGTGCAGGCCAGCGTGTTCCAGGTGGCGCGGGCACCGGGCCAGAAGCTGGTCTATCTTGGCGCTATCCTGCTGATCATCGGTGTGTTTGCGATGCTCTACATCAAGGAACGCCGGCTTTGGATCTGGCTGGAGCCGGTTCAGAATGGTACGACGCGGGTGCGCATGGCGCTGTCCTGCACACGCAACTCGCCCGATACCGATAGCGAATTTGAGGCCCTGAGACAGGCCTTGTTGAAGGAGCAAGCATGAATACTGCCAGCGCATCACTACCCCTGGGACGACGCGGCCTGATCGCCAGGCGCGACTGGCAGGACTGGGTCTTCGCCCTGCTGGTGGTGGCCGGCGGGGCCTTCGCCTTCCTGCGCTACGGCGCTTCGATGGACGGCTACGAGAAGGGCATCCTGGCCTTCGCGATCCCCTCGCTGATCGCGCTGGGCTGGTTCTGGAAGCCCTTGCGTCTGCTGTGCGTGCTGGTCGGCGCGGCCTCCCTGCTGGCGATCAATCTCTACAACCGCACGCCCGACAGCTTCGGCGCCGACCTGGCCGCCGCCGAGCAGGTCTTCATGCTGAAGTACATGCTGTCCAGCCAGAGCGCGATCCTGTGGATGAGCCTGCTGTTCTTCATGGCCACGCTGTTCTACTGGGGCGGTTTCTTCACGAAGAGCGGCCAGACCAGCGCCGCCGAGGCCATCGGCACCCGGCTGACCTGGGGCGCCGTCTTCATGGCCCTGGTCGGCACCATGGTGCGCTGGTTCGAGAGCCACCAGATCGCCCCGGACATCGGCCACATCCCGGTCAGCAATCTCTACGAAGTCTTCGTGCTGTTCTGCTGGATGACAGCGCTGTTCTATCTCTACTATGAAGAGCGCTTCAAGACCCGCGCGCTGGGCGCCTATGTGCTGCTGGTGATCAGCGCGGCCGTCAGCTTCCTGCTCTGGTACACGGTCAGCCGCGAGGCGCACGAGATCCAGCCGCTGGTGCCGGCGCTGCAGAGCTGGTGGATGAAGATCCATGTGCCGGCCAATTTCGTCGGCTACGGCACTTTCGCGCTGGCCGCGATGGTCGCCCTGGCCTATCTGCTGAAGACCGCCACCCAGCGCGCGCTGATCATCGGCCTGATCGGCGTGCCGGCCGCGCTGATCGCGCTGATACTGGCGGTGCGCTTCGGCGCGGCGCTGCCGGCCGAGACCGTCAGCGGCCTGGACGGCTGGGCCCGCAAGATGGGCGGCGTGCTGGGCTTCTTCGTCGTCTGCGTGCTGCTGCGCGACAAGCTGACCGCCCGCCTGCCCTCGCTGACCCTGCTCGACGACCTGATGTACAAGGCCATCGCGCTGGGCTTTGCCTTCTTCACGATCGCCACCATCCTGGGCGCCTTCTGGGCCGCCGAGGCCTGGGGCGGCTACTGGAGCTGGGACCCCAAGGAGACCTGGGCCCTGATCGTCTGGCTCAACTACGCGGCCTGGCTGCATATGCGGCTGATGAAGGGTCTGCGCGGCGTGGTCGCCTCCTGGTGGGCGCTGGTCGGCCTGGTCGTCACAACCTTCGCCTTCCTGGGCGTCAATATGTTCCTGTCGGGCCTGCACTCCTACGGCGAGCTCTGAGCAAGGCCCATGAAGACCTGGCTGCTGTCGGCGCTGTGCATAGGCGGTGCGGCGGCAGCGCAGCCGGTCCCCCTGAGAATCGCCACCGGCGAGTTACCGCCCTACGCCACCGCCGGCCGGCCCGATCAGGGCGTGGCGCTGCAGATCGTCCGGCGCGCCTTCGAGCTGGGTGGTCATCGGGTCAGCTATCACTTCCTGCCCTGGTCGCGTGCGCAACAGGAGACCAAGGCCGGCCTGTGGGACGCCTCGGCCTACTGGGGCGCCTCGGATCAACGCCGGCGCGACTTTCTGCTCAGCGACACGGTGCTGGTGGAGCAATGGGTGATGGTGCATCGCCGCGAGCTCGACTTCGACTGGCAGCAGCTTGAGGACCTGAAGCCCTGGCGCATCGGCGTGATACGCGACTACACCTACACGCCCGCCTTCTGGAAGCTGGTGAACCAGGGCGAGTTGCGGTCCGATGCCACGCCGGATGATCTGACCGGCCTGCGCAAGCTGTTGCTGGACCGCATCGATGTGCTGCCCATCGAGCTCAATGTGGCCTGCGACCTGCTGGCCAAGCACTTCAGCCCCGCCCAGGCCGCCCAGCTGGCCGCCCATCCGCGACGCCTGACCGACAGCTTCACCACCCATTTGCTGCTGCCCCCTCAGGTGGCGCGCAGCCCCGCCCTGCTGAGCGACTTCAACCGTGGCCTGGCCCTGCTGCGCAGTTCCGGTGAATACGCCCGCATCCTGGCCAGCGTCCAATGCCCGCGCAACTGGATACAGGCGCCTCGCAGCGCTGCTCAGATACCCGAGTCGCGCCCCTGATTTAGCGTTATCGCGTAAGGTTCGCCAGCGCTCGCCCGACAGTGAGCCACAGCCCCAGGAGAGATGCATGCCCCGAGTCCGCCCCATTCCGTTCGATCAGCCGATCGCGTCCGAGATCACGCCCCAGCATATTTACGAGGCGCGGCGCGACTGGCTGCGCCTGATGGCCGGCGGCGCGGCCGGCGCGGCGCTGGCCGGTTGGGCCGGGCGTGAGGCATTGGCACAGAGCGCCGCCAAGCTGCCGGGCGCCAAGAGCGCCCTCCCCGGCACGCTGACGATGGAGAAGCCGACCAGTTTCAAGGACGCCAGCACGTATAACAACTTCTATGAGTTCGGCACCGACAAGGCCGACCCGGCGCGCGCTGCCGGCACGCTGAAGACCCGGCCCTGGACCGTGGCGGTCGAGGGCGAGGTCGGCAAGCCCGGCCTGTTTGATCTCGACGCGCTGCTCAAGCTCAGCGCCATGGAGGAGCGCATCTACCGGCTGCGCTGCGTCGAGGGCTGGTCCATGGTGATCCCCTGGGTCGGCTATTCGCTGGCAGAGCTGATCAAGAAAGTGGAGCCCACCTCCAAGGCCAAGTACCTCGAGTTCATCACCCTGGCCGACAAGGCCCAGATGCCGGGCCTGCGCTCGGGCGTGCTGGACTGGCCCTATACCGAGGGCCTGCGCATCGACGAGGCCATGCATCCGCTGGCGATGCTGGCCTTCGGCATGTATGGCGAGGTCTTGCCGAACCAGAACGGCGCGCCGGTGCGCCTGGTCGTGCCGTGGAAATACGGCTTCAAGTCCGCCAAGTCCATCGTCAAGATCCGCTTCGTCGAGAAGCAGCCGGTGTCCAGCTGGACCCGCGCGGCGGCCCAGGAGTACGGCTTCTTCTCGAATGTGAACCCCAAGGTCGACCACCCGCGCTGGAGCCAGGCCACCGAACGCCGCATCGGCGAGGACGGCCTGTTCGCGAAGAAGCGCCCGACGCTGATGTTCAACGGCTACGAAGCCCAGGTCGGCCAACTCTATGCGGGCATGGATCTGAAGAAGTTCTACTGACGTGGTGCGACGTTCCTGGTGGCTGCACCCTGCAGCCAAGCCCCTGCTGTTCCTGCTCTGCCTGCTTCCCTTCGCCGACCTGCTGTGGGGCGCCATCGCCAACACCCTGGGCGCGAACCCAGCCGAGGCGCTGATACGCGGCCTGGGCGACTGGGCGCTGCGCTTCATCTGCATCACGCTGGCGATCACGCCGCTGCGGGTAATCAGCGGCCAGCCGGCGCTGGCGCGCTTTCGGCGCATGCTGGGCCTGTTCGCCTTCTTCTATGCCAGCCTGCATCTGCTGGCCTATGGCTGGCTGGACCAGGGCCTGGATCTGGGCGAGATCGCCCGCGACATCGCCAAGAGGCCCTTCATACTGCTGGGTTTCACGACCTGGCTGCTGATGCTGCCGCTGGCGCTGACCTCGTTCAACCGCGCGATCAAGGCGCTGGGCGCCAAGCGCTGGCAGCTGCTGCACAAGGCCATCTATTTGCTGAGCCTGGTGGCGGTCGCGCACTTTCTGTGGCTGCGCGCCGGCAAGAACAATTTCACCGAACCGCTGATCTATCTGGCCGTGCTGGCCCTGCTGCTGGGCTGGCGGGCCTGGCGGCGCTGGCGCAGCTGAGATAATCGCTGGCTGGCCGCCCTGGCCACAAGTCCGCCTGCATGTCTCTATGAGCACCTCCCCTGTCGTCCTGA
Source organism: Paucibacter sp. XJ19-41 (assembly GCF_028462495.1). NCBI lineage: Bacteria > Pseudomonadati > Pseudomonadota > Betaproteobacteria > Burkholderiales > Sphaerotilaceae > Roseateles > Paucibacter sp. XJ19-41. The sequence continues at coordinate 59,333 of NZ_JAQOWX010000008.1, read as the reverse complement.
TCACCGGCGGCGCCCGCCGTCTCGGGCGCGCGATGGCCCTGGAACTGGCCGGCGCCGGCTATGGCGTGGCCGTGCACTACCGCAGCTCGGCCAACGAGGCCATGGCCCTGGTGGGCGAGCTGCGCGAGCGTGGCGTCCGGGCTCAGGCCTTTGCCGCCGATCTGGCCGTCGAAACTGAGTGCGAGGCCTTGCTGCCGGCCGTCGTCGCCCACTTCGGCCGGCTCGATGCCGTCGTCAACAACGCCTCGCTGTTCGAGTATGACGACGTCGAGAGCTTCGGCTATGCCCGCATGGACGCGCACTGGCGCGCCAATACCGCGCCGGCCATCGTGCTGGCACGCGCGCTGCATCGCCAGGCCGCCGCCCAGCAGAGCCAGGCCTGCGTCGTCAATGTGCTGGACCAGAAGCTCTGGAACCCGAATCCCGACTATCTGTCCTACACCCTGTCCAAGGCCGCGCTGGAGGCCTGCAACACCTTGCTGGCCCAGGCGCTGGCGCCGCAGTTGCGGGTCTGCGGCGTCGCACCCGGCGTGACGCTGGCCTCGGGCCCGCTGAACGAGGCCGAGTTCAGCGCCGCCCACCGGCTGACGCCGTTGCACTACTCCTCCACCCCCAACGACATCGCGCGCAGCGTGCGCTTTCTGCTGGAATCGCCGGCCATCACTGGTACCACCTTGCTGGTCGATGGCGGCCAGCACCTGGCGGCCCAGGCGCGCGACGTGATGTTCCTGACCCCCAAGACCGAACAAGGCCTCTGATATGCACAGCCCTCTTGCCCACCCGGCCCTGCTCGACTGCCGCCGCCTGTTCCTGCGCGACTACGAGGTCTGGATCAATATCGGCGTGCACGACTTCGAGAAGAAGGGCGAGCAGCGCGTGCTGATCAATGTCGATCTCTACATCCCGCTGGCCCAGTCGACGCCTACCGCCGACGAGCTGCACGAGGTGGTCGACTATGACTTCATGCGCCGCACCATCGCCGAGCGCGTCGGCCGCGGCCATATCCATCTGCAGGAAACGCTGTGCGACGACATCCTGGCCCTGATGCTGGCGCATCCGCGCGTCAAGGCGGCCCGCGTCTCCACCGAGAAGCCCGATGTCTACCCCGACTGCGATGCGGTCGGCGTCGAGGTCTTCGGCCTCAAGCAATCGTAAGGAACAAGCCATGAGCGACACCCTGTTCGCCCCCGCCGAGGAACTGGTCACCGACACCACGGCGGCCGACAAGAAAGCGGCGCTGGAGATCAACAAGCTCTCCAAGCGCCTGCACCGCCAGGTCGGCCAGGCCATCACCGACTTCAATATGATCGAAGACGGCGACAAGGTCATGGTCTGCGTATCCGGCGGCAAGGATAGCTATTCGCTGCTGGACATCCTGATCAACCTGAAACAGCGCGCGCCGATCAAGTTCGACATCGTCGCGGTCAACCTCGACCAGAAGCAGCCGGGCTTCCCGGAAGAGATCCTGCCGGCCTATCTGAAGAGCCGGGGCGTCGATTTCCACATCGAGGAGCAGGACACCTACTCCATCGTCAAGCGCCTGATCCCCGAGGGCAAGACCACCTGCAGCCTGTGCTCGCGGCTGCGACGCGGCATTCTCTACCGCGTCGCGGAGGAAATCGGCGCCACCAAGATTGCGCTGGGCCACCACCGCGACGACATCGTTACGACCCTGTTCCTGAATATGTTCTTCGGCAGCCGCATGAAGGGCATGCCGCCCAAGCTGGTCAGCGATGACGGCAGGAATGTCGTGATACGCCCGCTGGCCTATGTGCGCGAGCCCGATCTGGTGCGCTGGGCCGAGCACCGCGAGTTCCCCATCATTCCCTGCAATCTCTGCGGCAGCCAGGAGAACCTGCAGCGCGTGCAGGTCAAGGCCATGCTCAATGACTGGGACCGCCGCTTCCCGGGCCGGGTCGAGAACATGTTCACCGCGATGAGCAATATCGTGCCCTCGCACATGATGGACCGCAAACTCTTCCCCTTCGAAACCATCAAGGCCAGCGGCACGCCGGAGCCCGACGGCGATATCGCCTTCGACGAGGACGAGGCCTGCGGCAGCCCGGCCACGCCGGCCTCGGTGATCAAGCTTCACCGCGACGAAGACTGAGCTTTACACGCGGCTAACAAGAGCGGTTCAGAATAGGCGCTTACCAAGGAGGCAAGAATCATCATGCAAAGACGTCACCTCTTGTTGAGCGCTGTTGCGTTGGCGGCTCTGAGCGCCTGCAGCGGCCCCTACACGATACGCTCCGAGGTCAGCAGCTTCGGCACCTGGCCGGCCGGCCGAGCGCCCGGCAGCTATGCCTTCGAGCGCCTGCCCTCGCAGCAGCAGGAAGGCTCGCGCCAGACCGAGCTTGAGGATGCCGCCCGCGTGGCGCTGGAGAAGGCCGGCTTCAAGCCCGCCGCCGATGCCAAGAGCGCCGATGTGCTGGTGGCACTGGGCGTGCGCGTCAGCGCGCAGGAGCGCGCGCCCTGGGACGACCCGCTGTGGTGGCGCTGGCACGGCAATATCAATGCCTGGCGCTATGGTCGCATGGGTCGCTCCTACTACTACCCGCTGCACTATCCGGTGGACCGCCGCTATGACCGCGAGGTGGCCCTGCTGCTGCGCGACCGCGGCAGCAGCGAGCCGCTGTACGAGGCCCGCGCCAGCAATGACGGCCTGACCCAGGGCGATGCCGACCTGATCAGCGCGATGTTCGAGGCCGCGCTGAGCGACTTCCCGAACACCCGCCCCGAGCCCCACGCGATCGCGGTGCAAAGAATCCGGTAACAAGCGTCGTCGATAATCGCGGCTTCTGAAACCGCGCTGATCGCTATGACATTGAACCTGGTCATCATGGCCGCGGGCAAGGGCACCCGCATGAAGTCCACCCTGCCCAAGGTCCTGCACAAGCTGGCGGGTCGCTCGCTGCTGCGGCATGTGCTGGACACGACGGCCGAGCTGGGCGCCGCCCAGCGCCTGGTGATCACCGGCCATGGCGCCGAGCAGGTCGAGGCGGCGGTGGCCGGCCCCGCCGGATCTGGTATCGCCTTTGTGCGCCAGATGCCCCAGCTCGGCACCGGCCATGCGATCCAGCAGGTCGTGCCGCATCTGCCCGACAGCGGCAGCACCCTGATACTCAACGGCGACACGCCGCTGATCAGCGCCGCGACGACGCGCCAGCTGGTCGAGGCCTGCGGCGGCGAGAAGCTGGTGCTGCTGACCATCGAATACAGCGACCCGACGGGCTACGGCCGTATCGTGCGCGAGGGTCAACTCGTCAAAGCCATCGTCGAGCACAAGGACGCCACGCCCGAGCAACGCCAGATCCGCGAGTGCTACACCGGCATGATGGCCGCGCCGACGGCGGCGCTGAAGCGCTGGGTCGCGGCCTTGAAAAACGACAACGTCCAGGGCGAGTACTACCTGACCGACATCGTCGCGATGGCCGTGGCCGAGGGCGTGCCGGTGGTCAGCGTCAAGACCGGCAGCGAGACCGAGGTGCTGGGCGTCAACAGCCCCTTGCAGCTGGCCGATCTGGAGCGCCGCTTCCAGCATCTGCAGGCCGGCGCGCTGCTGGAGGCAGGCGTGCGTCTGGCCGACCCGGCGCGTTTCGATCTGCGCGGCACGCTGAGCTGCGGCCAAGATGTCGAGATCGACGTCAACTGCGTCTTCGAGGGTCAGGTCGTGCTGGGCGACGGCGTGCGCATCGGCGCCAACTGCGTGATCCGCAATGCCCGCATCGCAGCCGGCGCCCGCATCCATGAGTTCACCCATATCGACGGCGAGGCCCAGGGCGTGACGGTCGGCGAAGGCGCGCTGATCGGGCCGTTCGCGCGGCTGCGGCCCGGCGCCGAACTGGGCGCCGAGGTCCATATCGGCAACTTTGTCGAGGTCAAGAATTCGACCCTGGCCAAGGGCGCCAAGGCCAATCACCTGGCCTATCTGGGCGACGCCACGGTGGGTGAGCGGGTCAACTATGGCGCCGGCTCCATCACCGCCAATTACGACGGCGCCAACAAGCACCGCACCGTGATCGGCGCCGATGTGCATGTGGGCAGCAACTGCGTGCTGGTGGCCCCGGTCGAGATCGGCGCCGGCGCGACGATAGGCGGCGGCTCCACGATCACCAAACCGGTGGCGGCCGGCGAGCTGGCTGTGGCACGCGGCAAACAGGCCGGCATCGCTGGCTGGACCCGCCCGAGCAAAAAGCGCTGAGCCGTGACAAATGCACGAGAATCCGGGGCCATGGCCGCCAATAACCCTCAACAACCATGAACAAGGGACAGCTGCGGGACGGCCCGGTGCCTAGCATTGGCAGCAGTTTCTTCTTCAAGGCCTGCAGTCATGGCGATCCTTATCAAGCAGCGAGCTGGCGAATCCGTGCAGCCTGAGCACGACTCCGCCTGGCAAGGCCTGGATGAGTGCCGGGCCGAGGTCGATGAGGAGGCGGCCGAGCGCAGCGCGGCGCTTGAGCAGCTGGCGCTGGAGCATGCCCGCTGCGACGACGCCGCCAGCGCCTGCTGGTATCTGTGCCGCAGCCTTGGCGCGGCGCGCCAGCTGGAGCCCGGTGGCGAGCCGGGCCTGGAACTGCTGTTCGAGCTGCTGGGCGCGCTGGCCGACCTGCCGGCGCTGGCCACCGTCGCGACGCCGGAAGCGGTGGCCGGCGAGGCCGATGGCCTGGGCGTGTTCGAGCTGTGCCAGCAGCTGCAGGCCGCCCGCGAGCAGACCCAGGAAGCCTGGCGCGAGCGCTCCGATCCGGACCGCCCTGCCTCACTGCTTCACTGAAGAATCCTCAGAAGCCCCGGACCGGCAGTTGCGGCCCGCGTTGCAGCCAGTTGCGCGGCGAATAGGCGCTAGCTGCATCGGTCACATGCAAGGTGTAGGCATGGCGTGAGTGCGCCGAGCGGTTCGGCGCGCTGTAGTGCGGCAGCAGGCCATGGAAGATCACCAACGCGCCGGCCTCGACCTCCAGCGGCTCGGCCAGCGCATCGACCGAGGGCCAGGGCGTTTCGTCCAGCGTCTCCATCCAGGCTCGCCGGCCCTCGCGCACAAAGCGCTCGCGCAACACGCCACGAGGCCCGCGATGGCCCCCCGGCTCGGCCCACAGGCAACCGTTGTCGCGCGTCGCATCCTCCAGCGCGAACCAGAAGGTCGTCACGGTGATCGGATCGCTGTCGAAGAAGCTGGCGTCCTGATGCCAGCGCACCTCGCCGCCTATGCCCGGCTGCTTGAAGATATACATGGACTGCCAGACCTGCGGCCGGCTCAGGCCCACATCGCGGGCCACGGCCACCAGCTCGGGCCCGCTGGAGAACTCGCGGAACACCGGGTCCAGGTCATGCATCGCATGGCCGATCTTGTTGATCGACAAGGCCTTGGCCTGACGCAGCCGGCCCTGGGCGTCGAAGGCCTCCTCCTCGAAGAAGCAGCGCATCTTGTCGTCGGAGTCGAGGAAATAGTCGTCGACGTTGCGCTCCTGCTCCTGGGTTGTGAAGATGGCGCGCTGCTCGCCAGGGTCGAAGGCCTCGACCAGGGCCTCGGCACGCGCGCGCAGCGCGGCGATCTGGGCGGCGTTCTTGAAATGGGGCAGTATCAGGAAGCCCTGTTCGTCAAAGCTGGATTTCTGTTCTTGGCTCAGCATGCATCACTCCTGGTGGCCTGCAGTTTAGGGCCTGCCCCCATTGCGAGGTGCCGGGCACGGCGGCAAGCTGAGCGGCCTGGAGATCGCCATGAAACTGCTGAAGACACTCGCTGTGCTGATTCTCGGACTGGTCGCGGTGCTGCTGCTGGGTGGCCTGCTGCTGTCGTCCAAGTTCACCGTGACGCGCACGGCGCAGATCCAGGCCGCACCGGACAAGGTCTATGCGCTGGTGGCCAACCCGCGCCACTGGAAGCAATGGTCGGTCTGGAACCAGCGCGACCCGGCGATGCAGATCGAGTACAGCGGCCCCGAATCGGGCAGCGGCGCCGTCTGGGCCTGGAAGAGCAAGAGCGAGGGCGACGGCCGCATGACCTTCACCACCGCCGAGCCCGGCCAGCGCCTGGGCTACGAGCTGTTCTTCCCCGACTTCGGCACTACCTCGCAGGGCGAACTGCGCCTGGAGCCCAGCGGCTCGGGCACGAAGATCAGCTGGGTGATGAACGGCGATATGGGCAGCAACCCGCTATTCCGCTGGCTGGCCCTGTTCGGCGACCGCATGGTCGGCCCCGACTTCGAGGCCGGCCTGGCCAATCTGAAGGCGCTGGCCGAGCAACCCTGACCTGCCTCATATTGCAGCAGGCCAAGCAAACCCCTTAGGAATCAATCACTTGGCGCCACTGTGGGCAGCTTGCCCACGAACTTGTCCACAGCGGGCGGGGACAGTTCAGCGCAGCTGGCTTCGCACATGGGCAGCCACCGCCGCCAGCGTCGCCGTCAGGCATTGCCGCAGCGGCTCGAAGCCGGCATTGCGCTCGCGGCTGAACTCGTCCATATAGAGCGGGCGGCGGATCTCGATCTGCAGGCTGTGGCGGCGCTCGGCCGGCCGGCCGATGCGGCCGATCAGGGCCACGCCCTTGTAGGGATCGTTGCGCGCGACGCTATAGCCGTGGCCGCGCAGGCTGGCCTCGATCACATCCAGCAGGGCCGGCTCGCAAGTCGTGCCGTCGCGGTCGCCCAGCACAAAATCGGCCAGCGCATCGCTGCGCGTCAGGCCCAGGCGCTCGAAGGCATTGTTGGGCATCGAGTGCAGGTTCAGATGCCAGACCGCGCCGAAGCGGGCATGGGCGCGCTCGACCGCCGCGTCGAGCGCCGCGTGATAGGGCTTCCAGCAGTTGGCGATGCGGGCCTGCACCTCGGCCACCGAGAGCTTGCGCGCGTAGATCGGCTGGTCCTTGGCCACCTGGCGCCAGATCAGGCCATAGCCCAGCCGGGTCTTCTCGCCGGGCGCCAGCGGTTCGGGCCAGGGCTCGGCCAGCAGCGCCGGATCGAGGTCGGCCAGCTCACGGTTCGGGTCGATATAGCTGCGCGGGAAGCGCGCCGCCAGCAGCGTCGCGCCCTGGGCCGGCGCGGCCTGCCAGAGGGCGTCCACATGGGTGTCCTCGCCGCGCCGCAATGTCAGCGGCGGCAGGCAGCTGTCGAAGTCATCCGGGTACTCGATGCCGCTGTGCGGCGAGTCGCAGATCAAGGGGATCTCAGGGGGCAGGTCTTGCCCCCCGGGCAGCTGCAGGCGGAACGCGGTGTCGGGCGTGAAGCGCATCGTGGTCAGTCCAGGCGGATTTTGGCCTTGGTGACGATACGCTGATATTTGTCCAGCGCGGCGCGGATCTGCAGGGCGAACTGCTCGGGGCTGTTGGCCATCGCGATGCCGGAGATCGAAGCGGCCTTCTCCTTGAACTCCGGCGTCTGCATCGCCTTGTGGGCCGCCTCGTGCAGCTTCTTCAGCACCGCCGGCGGCGTGCCGGCCGGTGCCACCAGGCCGAACCAGCCGCCCTCGGCCATCTCGGCAAAGCCCAGCTCCTTATAGGTCGGCACCTCGGGCAGCACGGCCGCCCGCTGCGGCGCCAGCACGGCCAGTGCGCGCAGCCTGCCGGCCTTGATATGGGGCAGGGTCGAGGGCAGGTTGTCGGTCATCGCATTGACGACGCCGGCCAGCGCATCGGTCGAGGCCTGGCCCGCGCCCTTGTAGGGAATGTGCAGCAACTCGATGCCGGCCAGGTCCATGAACTGCTCGATGTTCACATGGCCCAGCGAGCCATTGCCCGGCGAGGCGAAGCTGTACTTGCCCGGCGCGGCCTTGGCCAGCGCAATGAATTCCTTCATGGTCTTTGCCGGCACGCTGGGGTGGACGACGAAGACGCTGGGCACGGCCAGCACGTTGGTGATCGGCGCGAAGTCCTTCACCGCGTCATAGGGCAGCTTGGTGTAGACGGCCGGGTTGGCGCCATGGGTGCTTTGCGTCGCCATGCCAATGGTGTAGCCGTCCGGCGCGGCCTTGGCCACCGCATCGGTGCCCAGGGTGCCGCCGCCACCGCCGCGGTTCTCGACCACCACGGTCTTGCCCAGGAAAGGCCCCATCTTCTCGGCCAGCAGGCGCGCCACCATATCGGTGGAGCCGCCCGCCGCGAAGGGCACGATCAGCTTGACCGGCTTGTCCGGATACTCGGCCAGGGCCGATAGCGGCAAGGCAAGCAGCAAGGCGGCGGTCAGCAGGGGACGGCGGTGAAGGCGCATGGCGAGGGGCTCAGGTGTTGAACAGGATGGCGCGATTCTGTGACCTGCGCTCGGCGCATGAGTCGACAAGTTCTCACGCAGTCATGCGCCACGCTCATAGCAAAATCGGCCCATGCGCATCCGATCCCCCTCTTTGCATGAGCTGCATGCCTTTGCCGCGACCGCCCGGCTGGGCAGTTTCTCGAAGGCGGCCGAGCTGCTGTGCGTGACCCAGGGGGCGGTCAGCCGAGCCGTCGCCCGGCTCGAAGAGCATCTGGGCCAAAGCCTGCTGCTGCGTCAGCCGCGCGGCAACGAGCTGACCCCGGTGGGCCGCAGCTATCTGGAGCTGATCGAGCCGGCACTGCAGACGCTGGAGTCGGCGGCGGTGGCGCAGCGCGCGGCCGAGGGGCCGACGCGGCTGCGTATCTCGGTGGCCCCCACGCTGGCGACCAAATGGCTGATCCCGCGCCTGCCCGACTGGCAGGCCCTGCATCCGCAGATCGCCTTGAGCCTGGCGCCCTACCGGCGCGACGAGGACTTCGGCGACCCCGAGGTCGACGCCTGGCTGCGCCCCGGCGAGGACCTGTGGCCGGCCGGCATCACGGCCGACTACATCGTCGGCCGCGACATCGTGCCAATCTGCCGCCCGCAGGAGCTGCGCGGCCGCCAGGCGCTGCGCGAGCCGGCCGATCTGCTGAGCCGGCCCCTGCTCTATCACAGCAACTATCCGGACAACTGGCGGCAATGGCTGGAGGCGGTCGGCGTGCACGACGCTCAGCTCAAGCCCAGCGCCGATTTCGAGCAGGTGGCGATGCTGGTGCAAGCCGTCGTCTCCGGCCTGGGCGTGGCCGTCGTGCAGCGCTGCCTGATCGCCGACGAGCTGGCCGCCGGCCGCATCGTCATCCCCTTTGATCAGCCGGTGCAGATCAGTCGCGGCTATATGCTGTGCACCCGCCGCGCCAGCCAGACGCAGCGGACGCTGCGCAGCCTGCGCCAATGGCTGCTGGCGCAAGCGGGCTAATCGAGGCTAATCGAGGCCAAACAAGGCCGCGCCATTGCCCCAGGCGATCTTGCGCGCGGCCTCGCTCGGCAGCTCGCCCAACCATTGGCGGGCCTCGCTCATCAGCGCCTCGTAATACTGCCAGCGCTGGTTGACCCAGGTGTCCGAGCCGATCAGGAAACGCTCGGGTTGCTCGCTCAGCAGGGCCTGCCAGTCCGCGCTGAGGCGGCCGTTCTCGGTCAGGCCGGGCCGGTACGACAGCTCGCCCAGCAGGCTCGGGTAACGCTTCAGCAGTTCGCGCACCCGCGTGATCGGCACGCCGCCGATGCCGGTATGGGCCCAGATCAGCCGCGCCTTCGGTGCGTGGGCCATCAGCTTGTCAATTGCCACATCGTCGACATGGGCCAGCACCACCAGCCCCCGCTCGGCCGCCAGCTGCATCAGCTGGCGCGCCACCGGGCCATCGGCATTGGCGCTGTCGTAGAGATGGAACTCGCCCAGGCCGCGATAGGGGCCGGCCGGTGTGCCGCGCTTGAGCTCGTCCAGCACCATCTGGTAGATCGTCGGGTCGGCGAACCAGCCGCCGTAGTCGGCGCGGTTGCGGTACAGGCGCACAAAGGGCACGACCCGCAGGCCGGCCGCGCGCGTCGCCTCGCCAGCCCCGGCCAGGCTCAGCGTGCCGGCGTTGGGCCGGCTGTTCGCGACGATGGCGCGCACGCCGCTGCGCTGCATCCGGCCCAGCACATCGGGCAGCGGATGCGGCCCCTGGGCCTCGTCGTTGTAGTGCAGATGGGCGTCGAACAGCGGGCCCTCGTAAGGCGCGGCCTGCGCGGCGCAGGCCCCAAAGGCCAGCAGAGCCAGCAGGGTCAGCACCCAGGCGCAGTAGCGCATCGCGCTCAAGACAGGCTCACGATGCACTGAGGCTGCGCTCGTGGCCGGCGATCAGCCGGCTGATGCGCGAGACCGACAGGCCCAGTTCTCCGGCCAGCACCGTCATCGACAGACCACCCTCGGTATGGGCGCGGTACAGGGCCTGCTCGCGCGAGGCGCTGTCACGCCGCCACTGGGCAAAGGCCTTGGGCGCCGCAGCCCTGCGCGCCGACCTGGCCACCCGGCCGGCACCAGCGCCGGCCTGGGCCAGCATGCGCTGGGCAAAGGCCTCGTCGCCCAGAAAGATCTGGTGGCGCAGATGGACCCAGATGTCCAGCCCGGGCTCGGCCGCCAGCAGCTTGGCGTAGCGCTCGGCGGCCCGCTTGCGGTCGGCCGCGCCCCGGGCCTCGCGGCCCAGCACATGGCTGAACAGGCCTTGCACATCGAGCCAGTCCGGCGCCGGCTGCTGGCCCAGGTGCGCGCCCAGGCTGTGCCAGGGCCAGTCGGCCCCGCGCCGCACCAGCCCCTGGCGCTCGGCGCTCAGATCGACATAGCGGCAGGCATCGAGCAGCAGCCGCTCCCGGTCCACCAGCACCGCCTTGAAGCGGCCCTGGAACAAGGGGCCGGTGCCGCCGTGGCGGCGGTTGAAGCTCTGCGTGTAGACGCCGTTGAGGTGGCGCATCAGGCGCGAGAGATTGGCCTGGCGGGTGTAGATCAGCAGCTGGTAGGCATCGCCCGCGAAGCTGTAGGCCAGCACCTGGGCGTCGAAGCGCTGGGCCGCCTGGGCCATCACCGCCAGCAAGGTGGCGCGGTCGGCGTCGTCGCGAAAGATCGCCGCGCCCTGCTCGCCATGCGAGCTCAGCAGGTAGACGGCGCCGGCGAATTCGATGCGTGGGGGTCTGGCCATGAAGAAACTTAGGCCATCGAACCCCAAAAGGCAAGGCCTGACCCCGCCGGCCAGGCCCGCCGCCGGCCGGCGCGTCCGTTGTTTGAGGTACAAACTCGGCCTGACCACCACGACCGAACCCACTTATGGCCTCCAGTCTGCTTGCCCTGCTCGATGACATCACCACGGTGCTCGACGATGTGGCCGTGCTCAGCAAGCTCGCTGCCAAGAAGACCAGCGGCGTGCTGGGCGACGATCTGGCGCTGAATGCCCAGCAGGTGACAGGTGTTGCCGCCGAGCGCGAGTTGCCGGTGGTCTGGGCCGTCGCCAAGGGCAGCTTCGTCAACAAGCTGATCCTGGTGCCGGCGGCGCTGGCCATCAGCGCCTGGGCACCTTGGGCCGTGACGCCGCTCTTGATGCTGGGCGGCGCCTTTCTGTGCTTCGAGGGGGTCGAGAAACTGGCCCATAAATTCCTGCACAGCGCCGAGGATGCCGCTCACGAGCAGGCGCTCAGCGAGGCGGTCAAGAACCCGGCCATCGATCTGGTGGCGCTGGAGCGCGACAAGATCAAGGGGGCCGTGCGCACCGACTTCATCCTGTCGGCCGAGATCATCGCGATCACGCTGGGCACGGTCGCGGCCAGCGACTTCACGACCCGGGTGCTGGTGCTCAGCACCATCGCCGTGCTGATGACGGTGGGCGTCTACGGCCTGGTGGCCGGCATCGTCAAGCTCGATGACGCCGGGCTCTATCTGAGCCGTCAGGCCGGTGCCTTGCAGCAGCGCCTGGGCGCGCTGATCCTGGCGGCCGCGCCCTGGCTGATGAAGGCCTTGTCGGTGGCCGGCACGGCGGCGATGTTCCTGGTCGGCGGCGGCATCCTGACCCATGGCATTCCGGGCGCCCATGAGCTGATCCATCATGCGGTGCAGGGCATCAGCGGCAACGGCTTCGTCCAGGGCCTGCTGGGTCTGCTGGCCGATGCCGTGGTCGGCATCGTGGCCGGCCTGCTCGCGCTGGGCCTAGTCAGCGGCGTTCAGAAGATCTGGCGCGGGGTCAAGTCTTGAGTTCGCTGCCGCCCGGCACATCGCGCTGGTAGGGCGGCAGCTCGGCGCCGCAGTCGCGGCAAAAGCGCGCCTCGGGCAGATGGCCCTCGCTGAGGCAGTCATGGCAGCTGCGCGTCGTCGTCGGCCGGCCGTGGCGCTGGGCCGTCATTTCGGCGGTGACGATGCCGGTCGGCACGGCCAGCACGCCCCAGCCCAGCAGCATCATCAGCGAGGCGATCGCGCGGCCCAGATCGGTCTTGGGCGTGATGTCGCCGAAGCCCACCGTCGTGATGGTGGAGATGGCCCAGTAGAGGCTGGTCGGGATGCTGGTGAAGCCGTTGCCCGGGCCCTCGACCACATACATCACCGTGCCCAGAATCAGCACCACCATCAACACCACCGACAGGAACACCAGGATCTTGCGCGCACTGGCGCGCAGCGCATGGGCCAGCATCGCGTACTCGGCCACATAGGCGCCCAGCTTGAAGATGCGGAACACCCGCAGCAGGCGCAGCACCCGCACATCGACCAGGAAGTACAGCTCCGGCGCAAACAGCGCCAGATAGGTGGGCAGCACGGCCAGCAGATCGACGATGCCGTAGAAGCTGCGCGCATAGCGCCAGGGATGGCGCACGCAGGCCAGGCGCAGCAGATACTCGATCGTGAACAGCGCGGTGAAGACGAACTCCAGCACACGGAACAACCCGCCCCAGCGCGCCTTGATCGGGGCGACGCTCTCCAGCATCACCACCGCGATGCTGGCCAGCACCAGCGCGATCAGCACCATGTCGAAGGCCCGGCCGGCGCGCGTGTCGGCCTCGAAGATGACGGTGTAGACCTTCAGGCGCCAGCCGGACAGCGGCCGGCCCAGGCGGTCCGCCTGTATTTGCTGAAGCGGGGGTCGCAGGCTGTTGTTATCGGTTCGCATAGCTGTTGGAATGTAGCGGCAAGCGCTGAGGTCTAATACCGGTCCGCGTTTTTGCAGATTCACGAGGATGGCCGCATGAAAATCCACAATGTCGAGATCCAGAAGTTCAAAGCCGCCTCCAACACGATCAACGGCCTGATGGTGTTCAAGGTCGATGCCCTGGTCACGCCCAAGGCCCCGGTCGAGGGGATAGAGCCCAGCACCCTGATCAGCATGACCGAGGCCAATGCCCGGGTGCTGATGGCCTTGCTGAAGGCCCAACTGGCCGAATTCGACGGCAAGAAGGCCAAGAGCCGGTTCTGAACCGGACCGGCGACAATCGCGCGATGGAAGACCCCCAATACCACCCCCAGTCCGACAACCTCCCGCTCTCCGACGAGGAGTTGTCGACGCTGGATGACATGCTGGCCCGGCTGCCCAGCGACGGCGCGATGAATATCGAGGCGCTGGACGGCTATCTGTCCGGCCTGCTCCTGAGCCCGCAGCCGCTGGCCGAGCTGCCCGGCTCGGACTGGCTGCCCCTGGTCTGGGGCGGCGACGGCGAGGAAGGCCAGCCCGACACCTGGCCCTTCGTCAGCGGCAAGCAGAAAAAGCGCGTGATGCTGCTGGTGCTGCGCCATCTGCGCGCCATCGCCCATCAGTGGGAGCTGGCCGCCGCCCGACCCGAGGCCTGGGAGCCGATCTTCAGCATCGCCGAAGTGGATGAGCAGGATCTGACCGATGCCGGCGACTGGTCGCTGGGCTTTCTCAGCGCGGTGGACCTGGCGCCTGGCGCCTGGAAGCCGCTGTTCGAGAACGCCGAAACCGCCGCGCTGCTGGAGCCCATCACGCTGCTGGGCAGCGAGGAGTCGCAGCTCAGCGAGCTCGACGCCGCCCGCCTGGCCGACCCGCTGCAGCGCGACGCGCTGAGCCGCGCGGTGCCGGACAACATCCTGCAGTTGCTGGCCTCGCGACAGGCCTCCTGAGCCCTGCTCAGGGCTGGGCGCGGCCCAGCTGCTGCAGCCAGAAGGCCTCGTACTTGCGGTGCCAGCCGACGGTCTTGACCGCGCCGCCCATCGCGTGCTCGCCATCGGGGTCGAGGAAGAGATCGACCAGGGGCTGCTTGCCGGCCTCCATCAGCGCGCGGTAGACATTGACCGTGTCCTGGTACAGCACATTCGGGTCCAGCATGCCGTGCACCAGCAGCAGCGGCTTTTTCAGGCCCTTGGCCAGCGGCAGCAGCGAGTACTTGCGCAGCACCGGCTTCTTGCGGTCCACCGGGCCGATGGTGCGGCCGCTGTACCAGCTGTTGTAGTTCTCCCATTCGGTCGGGCCGGCCCCGGCAATGCCGGCGGCGAACAGATCGGGCTTCGTATACATCGTGTACTGGGTCTGGAAGCCGCCAAAGCTCCAGCCGTTCAGGCCCACGCGCGCCGGATCGACGCCCAGGTTCGCGGCCATGTAGCGGTGCAGGTCCTCCAGATCCTCGCTCTGCGGCTGGCCCGGCTGCTCCCAGTTGGCGCCGGCGAAGCGGCGGCCGTAGTTGGAATGGCCGCGCGGGTCCACCGTCACCATCACATAGCCGTGGCGCACCGCCATATACATCGCGAACAGATAGCCGGTCGGCTGGAAGCTGTCGGTCTCGACCGAATGGCGGTCGTTCAGCGGGCCGCCGTAGGTGTAGACCACGGCCGGGCGGCGGTCGCTGGCCTGCCAGCCGGACGGCTTGAACACATAGGCCGGAATGTTGTCGCCATGGCGGTTCCTGAAGCTGAAGCGCTCGGGCCGCAGCCGGTCCACCTCGGCCCAGGCCGGGTCATGGCTCTGGGTCAGCACGCGCGCCGGCTGGCCGGGCGCTGAGGAGATCAGCTTCAGCTCGGGGCGCTGGGCCCAGTGGCCGGCATTGGCGGCCAGCCAGCGACCGTCCTCCGAGACCACCGCATTGCGGTGCTAGTCGGGCGCGCTGCCCAGCGCCTGCATCGCGCCGTCGGCCAGCTCGACCTTGTAGAGATTCATCGCGGCCGCATCGTCGCGGTTGGCCGCGACAAACATCGCGCGGCTGTCCGGCGTGAAGCCCAGCAGCTGATGCGCCTCGAACTCGCCCTGGAGCAGGGGCTTGAGCTGGCGCGCTGCGATGTCCCAGGCCCAGGGCTGGCGGAAGTCGTTGTCGGACAGCAGCGCGATCAGCCGCTTGCCATCCGGCGTGAAGCGCGGCGCGAACACATTGACCAGCTCATGGTGCACATCGCCGCGCCGCTCGATCACGACCTCCGGCTTGGCCGTTTCGTCGGCCCGGCCCAGGTAGACGCGCAGCAGCTCCTTCTCGCGCTCCCAGGTCGCGAAGGCGTAGTGGCTGCCGTCGCGGGCCCAGGCCACCGGGCTGATCTCGAACCAGCCGTCGCCGCCGGCCTGGGTGAAGACCGGCGCCGGCTGGCGCGCCGGCGCACCGTCAAGACCCGGCACCCGGCGGATATACAGGGCCAGCGGCTGCTGCATGCGCTTGTCGTCCGAGACCTCGCGATCGACCTTCTTGGCCGTCGCGAAGCGCTCGCCGTAATTCATGATCTCGACCTGGCGGCCGGGCTTGGGCGCCGGGCCGCTGGCGCCAGCAGGCGGCACCAGCGGCGCGCGCGCCAGCAGCGACATCCAGCGGCCGTCCTCGCTGAGCACGGTGGACTCGATGCGGTATTTCTTCGCCGCCTCCTCCTCGTCGGCATGGATCAGCTCGCGGTTGATCACCTGCACCGCCATGCCGGCAAAGCGCGCGCGCAAGACCCGGCTCTCGTCCATATAGACAAAGCCCTGGTCGTCGGGCGTGTAGGCCACGATGCGCAGCTGGCGCTGCGTGCCCAGCAAGGACGTGAGGCGGTTGCCATCGGCCTGCCAGCGGAACAGACCGCCGCGGTACTGGAAGATCAGCTCATCGCGCTGGCGCGCCCAGACGATCTGGCTGACGCCGGGATAGAGGTCGGTCGGCTTGAGCTTGTCCTTGGCCAGCTTCTTCTTCAGCTCGTCGCGCCATTCCCAGAGCTCCTTGTCCTTCTCAGGCAGCGAGGCCGCGGCACTGGCCGCTGCGGCGGCCGAGGCAGCGGCGCTGGCCGGCTTGCCGGCACGCCGCGCGGCCAGGGCTTCGGCAGCGCGTTTCTCGGCCTCGGCCTCGGCCTTGTCGGCGGCCTTCTGCGCGTCCTCGCGCTTTTTCTTCTCGGCGAATTCCAGCTTCAGGGCCGCGATCTCGGCCAGCTCCCACTGCGCCAGATCGACCGTCGCGCCGCGCAGATAGGCGGCCTGCGCCTCCTCGCGGGCCTGGCGCTCGGCCTGCTCACGCTCGCGCTGCAGGCGCTTCTTCTCGAAACGCTCCAGATCCTCCGGCGCGTCATGGGCCTGCATCAGGGCCGGCGAT
The DNA here is from genome assembly GCF_028462495.1 of Paucibacter sp. XJ19-41. NCBI lineage: Bacteria > Pseudomonadati > Pseudomonadota > Betaproteobacteria > Burkholderiales > Sphaerotilaceae > Roseateles > Paucibacter sp. XJ19-41. The sequence continues at coordinate 43,047 of NZ_JAQOWX010000008.1, read as the reverse complement.
GTCAGGCGCAGCGTCTTGCCGCTGCGCGTGTCATGCACATAGAGATCGCTGCCGGGCTCGCCATGCGGGTTCCACAGATAGGCCAGATAGCGGCCACTGCGGCTGAAGGCGGGCTCGCGGGCCGGCTCGCCCCGGTAGGGCTTGTCGCGAAACAGCGACTCCAAGGTCAGCGGCGAGGGGTTCTGGGCCAGCACCGGCTGCAGGCCGGCGCCAAGGGACAGGGCGGCCAGCAGGGCGGCGGCCACAGAGACGGATTTCCAAGGTGCCAAATCGATAACTCCCGAGCAGCCCGCGCTTCGGGCGGAGGGATTCTAGGGTGGCCCGGCCCGGCGGCCGCCGCAAGGCATAGCCAAATCGCACGCGGCCGCAGGTCTCTCAGTTAATATCCGCCCTACCCGTCTTGGGTCCATCCGCCCGCCCCATGCTCGTCAAGATCTTTGCCAGCCTCGGCCTCGCGATCTGCCTCGTGCTGGCCCTGCATATGTGCTTGAGCCGGCGCCATCAGCTGCGCATGGAAGCCTGGTGGGCGACGGGCTGGCGCTGGATCTCCAAACGAGCCATCAGCCCTTTCGATGCCCGCGAGCGCCGCCGCGCCGCGCACGAAGCCGCGATGGAAGCCATCAACCGCGCCAAGCGCAGCGCCCCCGACACCGACCGCGGCCAGTGGGACGGCAACGTCTACCGCCCCAAGCAGTTCGACAAGCCGCGCAAGCCGCATTAGCGCTTCAGGCGGCTTGCCCCCGCAGCAAGACCGGCGCCAGCGCCCGTCCCGAATGCGAACCCGAGGCCACCACCTCTTCCGGCGTGCCGGCCACGACGATGCTGCCGCCGGCCGTGCCGCCCTCGGGGCCCAGATCGATCACCCAGTCGGCCTCGGCGATCACATCGAGATCGTGCTCGATCACGACCACCGAATGCCCGCCCGCCACCAGGCGGTGCAGCACGCGTATCAGCTTCTCGACATCGGCCATGTGCAGGCCCACGGTCGGCTCGTCCAGCACATAGAGCGTGTGCGGCGCCTTCTGGCCGCGGCGCGTGACGTCGTCGCGCACCTTGACCAGCTCGGACACCAGCTTGATGCGCTGCGCCTCGCCGCCCGACAGCGTCGGTGAGGGCTGGCCCAGGGTCAGATAGCCCAGGCCCACATCCTTCAAGAGCTGCAGTGGGTGCGCGATATTGGGCATGGCCGCGAAGAACTCGACCGCCTCGTCGACCTCCATCGCCAGCACATCGCCGATGCTCTTGCCGCGCCAGCTGACGCCCAGGGTCTCGGGATTGAAACGCTGGCCATGGCACTGGTCGCACAGCAGCTTCACATCGGGCAGAAAGCTCATCTCTATGGTGCGCATGCCCTGGCCCTCGCAGCCGGGGCAGCGACCCTCGCCGGTGTTGAAGGAAAAACGCGCCGGCGCATAGCCGCGCGCCTTGGCCTCCAGCGTCTCGGCAAAGAGCTTGCGGATTGCGTCCCAGAAACCGATATAGGTGGCCGGGCAGGAACGCGGCGTCTTGCCGATCGGCGTCTGATCGACCTCCAGCACCCGGTCCACCTGCTCGTGACCTTCGATGCCCGCGCAACCGATCCAGGGGTTGGGCGCGCGGCGCAGCGGCACGGCCTGGGCCATATTGGCCAGCAGCACATCGCGCGCCAGGGTGCTCTTGCCCGAGCCTGAGACGCCGGTGATCGCGACCAGGCGGTGCAGCGGCACATCGATGCTGACCTGCTGCAGATTGTGCAGGGTCGCGTCGAGCACGCGCAGCTTAGGTGCGCCATCCAACATCTCGCGCCGCGCCTGCAGCGGGTGCAGCAGCGGGTTGGCGAGGAAGCGGCCGGTGACCGAGTCCGGCTGCAGCGCCAGATCGGCCGCCGTGCCCTCGGCGACGACCCGGCCACCGCGCTTGCCGGCGCCGGGGCCGATGTCGATGATGTGGTCGGCCCGGCGTATCGTGTCCTCGTCGTGCTCGACGACCACCAGGGTGTTGCCCTTGTCGCCCAGTGTGCCCAGCGCCTTCAAGAGGATCTGGTTGTCGCGCGGGTGCAAGCCTATGGTGGGCTCGTCGAGGATGTAGCAGACGCCCTGCAGATTGCTGCCCAGCTGGGCGGCCAGGCGGATGCGCTGGGCCTCGCCGCCGGAGAGGGTCGGCGCAGCGCGGTCCAGGGTCAGATAGCCCAGGCCCACCTCTTCGAGGAATTCCAGCCGGCCTTTGATCTCGACCACCACGTCGCGGGCGATGTCGGCGTCGCGGCCGGTCAACTCCAGCGCATCGACCCAGGCCCGGGCATCCTTGACGCTCCAGCCGGCCACCGTGCTGATGGCCTGGTCCTCGAAGGTCACGGCGCGGGCCGACGGGTTCAGGCGCGAGCCATGGCAGTCGGGACAAGGCTGGTCGACCAGGCCCTCGACTTCGGCCTCCTCAGACGGGAAACTCTGCTCGCGGCCCTTGTTGTCCTTGTCCTGAACCGAATCGTCCAAAGCCTTGCGCTGCTCGCGGGTCAGGGCAAGGCCTGTCCCCACGCAGCTGGTGCACCAGCCATGCTTGCTGTTGTAGCTGAACATGCGCGGGTCCAGCTCGCCATAGCTGGTACCGCAAGTCGGGCAGGCGCGCTTGGTCGAGAACACCTTGACGCTGCCAATCCGGGCCGTGCTCTGGCCATCGGCAATCGCCGCGTGCAGGCCGTCCAGCGGGCTCAAGAGGTGCAACACGCCCTTGCCCAGGTCCAGGGCCTTGGCCAGCAGCTCGCGCAGCTGCGCCTCGTTATCGGGACGAATTACCAGATCGCCGACCGGCAGCTCCAAGGTGTGTTCCTTGAAGCGGTCCAGCCGCGGCCAGGGCGCGGTCGGCAGGAATTCGCCATCGACGCGCAGATGCGTGTGGCCGCGCGCCTTGGCCCATTTGGCGAGATCGGTGTACAGGCCCTTGCGGTTGACGACCAGCGGCGCCAAGAGGCCCACATGCTGGCCCTTGTGGTCGCGCAAGAGCTGGGCGGCGATCGATTCGACGCTTTGCGGCTTGACCGGCGTGCCGTCGTGGATGCAGTGCTGCACGCCCAGCTTCACATAGAGCAGGCGCAGGAAATGCCAGACCTCGGTGGTGGTGGCCACCGTGCTCTTGCGGCCGCCGCGCGAGAGACGCTGCTCGATGGCCACGGTCGGCGGAATGCCCCAGACCGCGTCGACCTCGGGCCGGCCGGCCGGCTGCACGATCGATCGCGCATAGGCGGTCAGCGATTCCAGGTAGCGGCGCTGGCCCTCGTTGAACAGGCTGTCGAAGGCCAGCGTCGACGTGCCCGAGCCGGAGACACCGGTGATCACATTGCACTTGCCGCGCGGGATGGACACGTCCACCGACTTCAGGTTGTGCTCGCGCGCATTGACGATGCGAATGGATTCGTCCTGGGCCTTGCGGCGCGCCCGCACCAGGGTCTGCAGCGGCACGCCCTCCTCCACCGCCAGCGCCGGCCGGTCCATATGGGCGGCGTACTCGCGCAGCGCCAGCGCGGTGTGCGAGCTCGGGTGCTCCTTGACCTCCTCGGGCGTGCCCTGGCAGACCAGCTCACCGCCCTGCTCACCGCCCTCGGGGCCGAGGTCGATCAACCAATCGGCCGCGCGAATCACATCAAGGTTGTGCTCGATCAGTATCAGCGAATGGCCGGCGCCCAGGAGCTTGCGCATCGCGCGCATCAGCTTGGCGATGTCGTCGAAATGCAGACCGGTGGTCGGCTCGTCGAACAGGAACAGCGTGCCCTTCTTCGCGACGGCCTGGCGCGTCTTGCTGGCCGTGCTGGCGGCCTCGGCCAGGAAGCCGGCCAGCTTCAGGCGCTGGGCCTCGCCGCCCGACAGCGTGGGCACCGGCTGACCCAGCTTGATGTATTCCAGGCCGACATCGACGATGGGCTGTAGCTTCGCGACCACCTCGCGGTCGTCCTTGAACAGACTCACTGCCTCGCTGACGGTCAGGTCCAGCACATCGGCCACGCTGAGCTCGCGCGGGCCGCGCAAGAGCTTCACATCCAACATCTCGCCGCGGTAGCGCCGGCCATCGCAGTCGGGGCAGCGCAGATAGACGTCGGACAGGAACTGCATCTCCACATGCTCGAAGCCCGAGCCGCCGCAGGTCGGGCAGCGGCCGTCGCCGGCATTGAAGCTGAACATGCCGGCCGTGTAGCTGCGCTCGCGCGCCATCGGTGCATCGGCGAACAGCTTGCGCAGCTCGTCGAAGGCGCCGACATAGGAAGCCGGATTCGAGCGCGCGGTCTTGCCGATCGGCGACTGGTCGACGAAGACCGCGCCGGACAGCCAGTCAGCACCCAACACGCGGTCGTGCGTGCCGGGCGTTTCGGTGGCCTGGCCGAAATGGCGGGCCAGCGCCGGGTACAGCACGTCCTGCATCAGGGTGCTCTTGCCCGAGCCCGAGACGCCGGTGACCACCACCATGCGCTGCAGCGGGAACTCGACCGTGACATTGCGCAGATTGTGTTCGCGCGCGCCTTCGAGGATCAGCCGTGGCGTGCTGGCCTCGACCAGGCGCTTGAGCCCCATGCCCACATGCTTGCGGCCGCCCAGATAGGCGCCGGTCAAGGTGTCGGCGGCACGGATAGCTTCCGGCGTGCCGTCGAAGACGATCTCGCCGCCCTTCTCGCCGGGGCCGGGGCCCATATCGATCAGGCGGTCGGCCGCCAGCATCACGGCCGGGTCATGCTCGACCACCACCAGCGTGTTGCCGGCATCGCGCAGCCGGTGCATGGCCTGCACGATGCGGTTCATATCGCGCGGGTGCAGGCCGATGCTGGGTTCGTCCAGCACGAACAAGGTGTTGACCAGCGCGGTGCCCAGCGCCGTCGTCAGGTTGATGCGCTGCACCTCGCCGCCGCTCAGGGTGCGGCTCTGGCGGTCCAGGGTCAGATAGCCGATGCCGACATCGACCAGGGATTTGAGCCGGTTGCGGATCTCGTCGAGCAATAGCTTCAGCGCATCGTCCAGCAGGGTGCTGGGCAGCTGCAGCTCATCCATGAAGGCGCGCAGCCGGTGGATCGGCAGCTGCATCAGGTCGTGCAGATTCAGGCCCGGCAGGGCTTCGAGCTGGGCACGGTTCCAGGCCACGCCCATCGGCATGATGCGCTGCGCCGCCGGCAGCACCGCATCGGCCAGGGCCTTGGAGCCGACACGCCACAGCAGCGCCTCGGTCTTCAGCCGCGCGCCGCCGCAGGTGCCGCAGGGCGTGTAGCTGCGGTACTTGGACAAGAGCACACGGATGTGCATCTTGTAGGCCTTGCTCTCCAGGTACTCGAAGAAGCGCTTGACCCCGTACCACTGCTTGTTCCAGTTGCCGCTCCAGTTCGGCGAGCCCTCGACGACCCAGTCGCGCTGGGCAGCGCTGAGCTGCATCCAGGCGGTGTCGCGCGGGATGCCGGCCTCGCCGGCGTACTTCATCAGGTCGGCCTGGCAGCTCTCCCAGGCCGGCGTCTGCATCGGCTTGATCGCGCCGCCGCGCAGCGTCTTCTTCTCGTCCGGGATCACCAAGCCCATATCGACACCGATCACGCGGCCGAAGCCGCGGCAGGTCTCGCAGGCGCCCATCGCCGAGTTGAAGGAGAACAGCGGCGGCTGCGGGTCCTGGTAGCGCAGATCGCTGTCGGGGCAGTGCAGGCCGGTCGAATAGCGCCACAGCTCGGGCTCGGCCTCGCCCTCGGCCGGCATCGCATAGATATTCATGCGGCCGCTGCCGCGCTTCAGGCTCAGCTCGATGGCCTCCATCGCGCGCTGCTTGTCGGCACCCTGGATGCGGAAGCGGTCGGCCACCACATCCAGAACCTTGCGCGGCCCGGTCGGCGTGCCGACCTCCCGTTCGGCCTGCACGCGGGTGAAACCGCTGGCCGACAGCCACTGCTCGATCTGCTCGGCCGTGGTGTTTCCGGGCAACTCGACCGGGAAGGTCAGTATCAGTCTGGGATCAGTTGCCGAGGTCCGCGCCAGCAGTTCGGCGTAAATCGTCTGCGCCGTGTCGTGCCGCACGCCCTGCGCCGTCTGCTTATCGAACAATTCGGCAGCGCGGGCATAGAGCAGCTTCAGATGGTCGTTCAGCTCGGTCATCGTGCCGACCGTCGAGCGCGAGGTGCGCACCGGGTTGGTCTGGTCGATCGCAATCGCCGGCGGCACGCCGTCGACCTTGTCCACCGCCGGCCGGTCCATGCGGTCCAGGAACTGGCGGGCATAGGCGCTGAAGGTCTCGACATAGCGGCGCTGGCCCTCGGCATAGAGGGTGTCGAACACCAGGCTGGACTTGCCCGAGCCGCTGGGGCCGGTGACCACCGTCAGCTCCGCCGTGCGAATGTCCAGATCCAGATTCTTCAGATTGTGTTGACGCGCGCCGCGTATGCGGATCAGACCTTCGGACATTGCTTGGCAGCCTTGGCAGGGAGGAGACCGGACATTCTAGGGAGCGAGCGGCACAATCCTGTCAGCAGGGCCGATGTCAAGGCCCGCAGTGCAGGGCCCCTGGGCGTTGCGCTGGGGCGCTTCACAGGCAACAATTGACCCCACGGCCGGCCCTCCACCCAAAAACAAGGGAAAACCCTTGAATTGAACGAGACGCCGGGGGCCTGGTGGCGATAGGCTTGGGAGCCGCATTGCCAGCGGGATGCACCGCAGGTGCCGGGAGTTCAGCGACGGGATGGATGGGAAGCTTCGAGGCTTATCAATCAATGCAAACAACAACCCTCATCAATATCCACAGGCCGGGTCTGATGGCGCCGCTGCTGGCGCAGTCGGGCCAGGAGTCGGGACCGCTGAGCACGGGCGCGCAGAGCGACACCTCACAGCCGCAGCCTGCCACCGCGCTGCCCACCGTGCTGCTGGTCGAGGACAACCACATCAACCAGGTCGTCGCGCTCGAGTTCCTGGCCTTGATGGGGGTGCAGAGCCGGCTCGCGAAGAACGGCCTGGAAGCCGTGTCGCTGTGCCTGGAGTCGCCGCCCGATCTGGTGCTGATGGACATCCAGATGCCCGGCATGGACGGCCTCGAATGCGCCCGCCGCCTGCGCGAGCTGCAGCGCGAAGGCCAGCTGCCCGCCTTCCCCATCCTGGCCCTGACCGCCCACGCGCTGGAAGCCGATGTGCTGGCCAGCATGGACGCCGGCATGGACGAGCACCTGACCAAGCCGCTGGACTTTGTCGCGTTGCGCACACGGCTGCATCGGTGGTTGAAGTTGCCGGGGTTGAATTGAGCGCGTGAAGTGCCGCGAGGCCGAGGGCTGCGCTGGGGGTGGGACTGTCGGCTTCAGGCTGTGAGCAGCCGTTCGCCTGTGCGGCATGTCGGCGCCAAGGTGGTGTGGGGCAGGCTGCCGGTCAGCAGTCATTCGCCTGTGCCGGCGTCCGACCCGTTGCTGCCGTTCCTGTCAGCGACCTCAATGACGCAGAGCAGACGTTCAGTGGCTACCGGGCATGTCTAAGCCCCAGATCGCTCGTCGCGGCCCGCCGGGCCAAGTACATGAGGCCGAGCAACATCATCGCGTAGGTCGGCGCCTCGGGGATCGGCCCCGCCGGCGCTTCACCGGGGAGGCCTTCGAGGAACGTGGCGCCGAGACCGTTGGACACCGCAATGCCGTGCTCGTCCAGGAATACCTCGGTCACGAGGCCGTTCTCGAAGCCAAAAGAAACTTTCATCCTACCAGCCAGGTCTGCGGCGCCCCAACTGCCATCCACGCACTCTGGCACATCGGCTACCTTGCAATTCGTCAGGCCGATACCGAAGGTCATAGAGTCACCGTCCTGAAAGGTCTTCGGGTTGAATCTCAGCAGGCCCAGGCTGGCGCCATCGAGAAAGCCAGAATGCGAAATGTCTGCAATATCAAGGCCCACCAGGTTGCCCAATACGAAGGGCGAACCCACAGGACCCGGCAGCGCAGCGGTCGGATCGAAAGTCAGCCCTGTTCCGTCAATGCTGATACTCATGGCTCGCAGGTAGTCGCGAGCAGCCAGCGAGTCGAAGGTCAGTTTAAAAAACGATGGGTCGGAAGATTCGACGTTCGGATTCAACGAGAGGGTGACGACCGGCGCAGGCCTCAGGAAGTCGCTGTCGCGGATGATGGCGATCTGACTCTGAGTCAACCTGTTGCCGTTGCTATTCCGGTAAAGACCATCGCGCATCAGGTTGTCGTTGTCGCAGCAGAAATGACCTCCTTCCCCTTGCCTCAATCCAAGTGCATGTCCTAGTTCATGAGGAAATACGCTCTTTTCGGGCCTGCCGAGCACCCACTTGGAATCCACCAAGACCCGCGCGCCTGTGAACAGCCCACTCACACCTATCCCCTCGTCAATCTCGACTCGGTCGGTGAAGAACGCATTGACGACCCTGGATTCGCTCGTGGGCAGATCGTTCTTATTACTAAGCACCTTTAAGTCGCTATTCCATATCACTTTGGTCGGAAGGTAGGCAATCGCGATCCTGGCGTTGTCCTGCAGGAAGGTTGCTTCAGTGAATGCCCGATAGTCCTGATGAACGAGCGCGGGTGAGCAATCCGATCCGTCGGACTGGCAAATCGTGTAGGGCTGAATCGAAAGCACCTTGTCGAACTTGCTTGGGTCCGCAGCGCGCGCACCGGTTGCGAGTGTCGCGAGAGCCACAAGCCAGAAAAGGCTGGCGGCAACAGCGCGAACGACAGCAAGCACCATTTTCATCGGTGATCTCCCCCAAAGTGGCTCAGCAAGCGCGGTACCAAAGGCATTGCGCCGTTCGTTAGAGCGCGATGATCCACATTGTGGGCGCGCCAATGCGACTTGCGCCGCGCGGCGACGTTGCGGCGACCCTTCGAGTTAGGGAGGACTGGCAAGCAGGACTAGCTGAGACCCGGAAGCGGCCGCGTCGAGCGAAAGGTCGTGGCCGGGGGCTCAGCCGATCTTCAAGGACTCCGCTTCAGGGCAAGACTTGAATCGCTATTCTGGGGACTGCCGTTCTGATCAATCCTGTGCTGGCGGTCGACTGCAACTGCACGGGCGACGTTCTCGAAGGTGAGACGCACCACCGGGCCTATTGGTCGATTGGCTACCGCGAAGCGGTCGTTGGTGGCGGTCGGCTTGTGGCCGGGTGCTGGTGTCCACTCGGCGAAGTTCATCGCCCGAGAGCAGTCCCTCAGAGGTTGCGTCCTGAACAGCCGCTTCAGGGCGAGCAGTTCCGAAAGCTGGCGGGCTCGACTCGGCAAGGAACGCTAGTTCGCGAGCGACTGCATTTCGGCAGACTTGCCTTAGAGACCATGAATCCGAAGGCGCTCAATCGCAGGTCTGGCATCTGCGTCCGTTCAACGCCCAACACACACTACCCTGAAGCAGAGTTCGACCGAAGCTAGAGTAGCCGGGATTGCGATTCGCTCGTCAGGTCAGGTTCGCTCCGACACCGACAATTACTTTTCCAGCGCAATCCAGCCGAGGTAGCGATCTACGCGCGTGTTCCTACCGTATTTGAGACAGGCTAGGTCGCCGCCCGATGTGACGCCGGCGACCACCCATTCCTTCTTGCCTCCCTGATCCAGCACAAACATGGCGGGCCCGCCGCTGTCGCCCTGGCAGGTGTTTACATCCGGAAAGTCGTACTTAAAGGTAGTGGCGTTCAGTTCAGAAATCGGGATGGGCACGAAGCGCTTAACGCCGAGATCCGCCGGCGAGTTGTCCACCAATTGGTAGCCGTATCCGACGAACGTCAACGCCGTCTTTTTGTCTAGCAGCTCGGACATCGCTGGTGTGCCCGTATGAAGCTTCACGGTGCTCATGACTCCGCTGACCATTCCATGCAGCTTCACGATCGCGATGTCGTCCTTCAACGACTTATCGTCGTATTTGAATCCGAGCTCCCCTTTTGGGAATCGAACGCCTTTGACGGCGACGGACCCCTCCGGCTTCCACGCGTTGAGTCCCGTTACGAAGGTCAGCCGCTTAATGTCGCGCTCGTATACGCAGTGCGCCGCAGTGAGCAGGGTGTCTTCGGCGATCAACGTGGCCGAGCAGTGGGGGCGCCCCTCCTGCAGAAGGGCCCCAACCTGCGGAAACTGACCTGCAGTCGCGTCACGGCCGCCGACAATTCGCGGGTACAACTTTGCGCTTTCCAGCAGTGGTGCGCGCACGAGTCTGACGCCGACCAGAGCGTCAGCACGCGCGGAGGCGTTACAGCAGCCGCCCTCGTTGGCGACGTTTGCGTCTAGCTTAGCCGATACCGTGTACACGCGCCCAGGTCCGCCTTGGATCGTGACTTTGCCGCCGGCCGACGGCACCGGAATGGACTTTGCCTCTTCGTCCTTCGCTTCCACCGAAGCGCTCACGTTCTGCAGCGAACCGGGTGTGCTGACCACCAATTCATACGGTTGTACGCGCGCGTCGGCGTCGAAAGAGATTGTGAATACCGCGCCGACCTTCGCGCTGGCTCGGCCCACGGTGTCGTTAGGTAAGATACCCAGGCAGGCATTGCCACCACACGTCACGCAGTTGCGAAAGTGGCCACCCGCCGCCTCCGCATTAATCGTGGCATGAATGGTGGCGGAATCCTTTTCCACCCGGCGCGACAAGATCGTCGCCCCGGCAACCGCCGTGCTGCGGCGGCCGTACGGCATGCATTGCGAATCCTCGGTGCCCTGCAGATTAACGGACGCCCGTTCGGTGTGATCCTGCGAGGCCGACGGAACTCTGTACGCCGCACCGCTGGCGGACGTGCTCGTTGCTACGTGGATTTTGTACTGCTCCAGCGCGGCGGCGGGCGCGACCATTGCCACCATCGCAAACAGCGCAGCGGCTAAACTCAAAACCAAGCTTGGCGTGACCATGGCCAAGTCAGGGCGCGCCGACACCGGAGGTCTTGCGGATCCACTCCGCGAATGCACCTACGCGAGTGTATACGCCGTATTTCCAAGGCTTGGCGCAACCGTGGCCCCAGCTGACCACGCCGACCAGCGTCGGTTCGTCACCGGCGGTGACCGCAGGGCCGCCGCTGTCGCCTTGGCACGAGTCCTTGCCGCCTTCGTCGCGTCCCGCGCACACCATCCGAGCGGTGATAGCGCCGTCGTAACTGGTGGACTGATTGCAACGGCCGAGGGGTACGACGGGGACATCCACAGTCATTAACAAGATGCTCCCGGCTCCCCCCTGCTTGGTTGCGCCCCAGCCGGAGACCGTTAAAGGCGTACCTGCCGATGGTTCCTTCGTGGTAGTGGCAAAGCGAATCGGCGAAATAGCGGGACCGGGCGTCAAGGGGACTGCGAGTTCGAGCAGCGCGATATCGTGGTCGCTAGTGTCCTTGTTCCATTGCGGATGTACCACGAGCAGCTTGACCTCGACGCGGCGCGACTTCGCGTCCGAGAGCGAGTGCGTGCCGGGCAGCACCGCGACCTGCGACGGCAACATGCCGCCGTCGACGCAATGGGCTGCAGTCACCACCCATTTGGGCGCGATGAGGGTGCCGCCGCAGAACTGCGCCTGCGCGTTGTCGTTGATCCCCGCGACCAGCAGACCGACTTGCCAAGGGCGAGAGCCGGGCTGCGCCGGTTCGCCACCGACGACGCGCTGCGAGTCATTGCCGGCCAGGGCTCGCCGGATGGTGGCCACGTAGGGTACAGAGCCCTTAACGACAAAAGAGCGTTCTTCCTTGATGCGCTTCTTACCTTCGGCTGAAACGGGATCGTGCGCAATGGCACCGATGGCGATCACGACGAGCGCCGCAGCGTGGAGCACTTGCTTTCTCTTCATGTCGCTTACTCCTTGGCTTCATTGATCTTCTTCTTGGCGTCTGCAACTTTCTCCGATAGGCCGGAAAGGAAGTCGAGCACAGCTATGAGGTCGGCGAGGCTCGCATCGTTGTCGAGTGTGTTCTTTGCGAAGGCATCTTGCGCCTTCTGCACCTTATTCAGCAGGGTGACCAGGTCGACCTCGGCGTAGCGCTGGTAGGCCTCGAGAGCGGTATTCATCCTTGTAGCGGCCTTGTGGCGCCCTACGAACGCATCCGCTGCCGACATCTGCTGCGATTGCTTGTAGTGTGCGGCTGCGAGCCACAGGGCTTCCTGGCGACGATGCTGGAGGCTGTTTTGCAGTTCCTTCGAATTGCGCAGTGTTTCGAGAGCCGCCTTGAACTCTCTGGAGGCTTTCTCGTCACGCGCGAGTCGCTTCAATGCGGCCACTCGTGCCTGAGTGTCGACGGCCCCGGCAACGAACTCGAGGAGCGTCTTTATGCTGGGCCAGACCGCGACGACCGCCGAGAAGCCCTTCACTTTCGGCGTCGGCAACAAGGCGGCCACATCGGCGTCGCATGCCGTCTTGCGCTTGAGCATCTCGTCGCGGATTTCCTGGGTTGCCGGAGTCTCGTACACGAGTTTTCCTGCCGCGGCAACACTGGCCACCTTGCCAGCCAGGCTGGCATCGTCCGGATTACCGGCCGCAGCAGCGACGTAAGCCTGGTAGGCCCCCAACTGCGCCAGCGCAAGTGACAGGTCGACCAAACTGGGCTCATACGCGCGGCACGCAAGGTCCTTGAAAGTGGTGGTCATCTCGGGGCTCATTGCATCGGCGGGCGACACCGTCAAGGCCGCGGCGTATATTCGGCTCGCAGACGCTTGGTCGTCGACCAGCGCCTGAAGGGCATCGGTCGATGCCTTTATGCCACCGGCATACTTGTCAGCCGCCGAGAGTTTTGCGGTGCCGCATCCTGCGAGCCCTGAAACGACGGCGACCAGCAGTCCAATCCTCCATGAAGTGCCGATGGATCCATGCGCCATGAGAGCTCCTTTAGGTAAAGGCAGTGTCCAGCGCGCGCAGGCTGTCCGGAATCCTCCACATTGATGACAGCTTCAGACCCGTCCAGTTTTCTATTGCTGAAGCATCTGGGTTGAGGCACCCATTCGGCAAGATAGAAGTTCCCGGCACCGACCGTTCGGGCAACGTTCGTCCCGCCGACGGTCCGGCATAGCCGATCAAGTCGTGCAGCATGGCTTGTAAGTTGAACCTGCCGTTGAATCTCTGAGCAGGGGATAACCCAGCTGGCCTGAACCATGCGCTGCGAGGCCTCTTTCGGATGGGACTTGCATGGTCCGAGCGGCGGCTCTGCGGCTGCAAGCTAGAGGCTGTGAGTGTCGCCTTCGGGTCGATCGCTGGCACCCGCGAATGACCGCTGTCTGGCATCCCGCGCCGCGGCCATGCCGCAGCCAGTTTGCTTAGGGTTGACCGGCCGCTATCGCTGCAATCCCGCCCCCTCGCACCCCACCCAAAAACCGCTCCACCAGCGCAAACTGCTCCGGCACATTGAGCGCCGGCGCATGGCCGCAGCCGGCGATGGTGGCGACCACGGCGCGCGGGCCGCGGCTGCGCATCGCTTCGGCGGTCTCGGCCAGCAGCAAGTCGGAGTCTTCGCCGCGCAGGCACAGCACCGGCAGGTCCAGACTGTCCCAGGCGTCCCAGAGCTGGTAGTCCTGCGGGTGGTGGATGAACTGCTGGACCATGGCGGGGTCGTAATGCGGCGTGACACGGCCGTCGGGCAGGCGTCGTACCGAGGTCTCGGTCAGATGGCGCCACTGCGCGTCGCTCAAGGCACCGTAGGGCTTGTAGACCTGGCGGAAATACTGCTCCAGCTCGCTCACCGTGTCGAAGGCCGCCGGGTTGCCGGCATAGCTGCGGATGCGTGCGATCGCCGCCTCGGCCAGCTGCGGGCCGTTGTCGTTGAGCACCAGGCGGCGGATGCGGCCGCGCAAGGGGCCGGCCGCGGCCAGGGTGCCGATCGCGCCGCCCATCGAGGTGCCGACCCAGTGGAAAGCGCCCAGGCCCAGCTGGTCGACCAGGTCCACGGCCAGCTTCACATAGAAGTCCAGGCAGTACTCGCTGGCCGGGGCCGGGCTCCATTGCGACAGGCCGCGGCCCAGCGTGTCGGGACAGATCACGCGGTAGCGGCCGCTCAGATGGCGGGCCAGCTCGTCCATATCGCGGCCGGTGCGCGCCAGCCCATGCCAGGCGATCACGACCTCGGCATTGCCGGCACCCCATTCGGTGTAATGGATCTCGCGGCCGGCGCAGCGCAGGTAGTGGGAGCTGAAGGATGCACTCATGGCGAGTTCTCCTGGGCCCGGGCGCGCAGCCGCCCGACGATGCCGCTGGGGAAGTGATAGACCGCCAGCACGAAGAGCAGGCCCAGCCAGAGCAGCCAGCGATCCGGTGCGATCAGCTGCGACAGCAGCGGCACGCCCTCCACCGCCCCGGCGCCCAGCTTCATCAAGTCCTGCAGATAGTTCTGCGCCAGCACGAAGAGCACGCTGCCTATCACCGCACCGTAGATCGTGCCCATGCCGCCGATCACGACGATCAGGAGGATGTCCAGCATGATCTCGAAGGACAGCGAGGTGTCGGGCCCGTTGTAGCGCAGCCAGAGCGCCAGCAGCGCGCCGGCCAGGGTCGCGAACAGCGCGGCCAGCACGTTGGACCAGGTGCGATAGACCACGGTGCGGTAACCGATGGCCTCGGCTCGGAAGTCGTTCTCGCGGATCGCCTGCAGCACGCGGCCGAACGGCGAGTTGACGATGCGCAGCATCAGCAGCACCAGGGCCACGGTGGCGAAGAACAGCAGGTAGTAGGAGGCGAAGCGGCCGTCGATGGCCGCGCCCAGAAAAGGCTGCTCCAGATACTCGGTGCCGGGCTGCAGGGCCTCGGGCACCTTGAAGCTGAGCCCGTCCTCGCCGCCGGTGAAGTCCGACAGCTGCGAGGCCAGGGTCAGAAAGGCCGAGGCCACGGCCAAGGTGATCATCGCGAAGAAGATCGCCTTGACCCGCAGGCTGAACAGGCCGATCAGCAGGGACAGCAGGAGCGAGACCGCCAGCGCACCGGCAAGACCTGCCCCCACCGCGGCCCAGCCGGGGCCCATCCGCGAGCTGGCGATCGCGATGCCATAGGCGCCGATGCCGAAGAACATCGTGTGGGCAAAGCTGACGATGCCGGTATAGCCCAGCAGCAGGTCGTAGCTGGCCACCAGCACGATGAAGATCAGGATCTTGGCGGCGACGTTCAGCGCCCGGGTCGACGGGAAGATGAAGGGCGTCAGCGCCAGGCCCAGCACCGTGGCGATCAGCAGCAGCGACAGCAGCCTGCTGCGCGGCAGGTCGTGGGAAAGAAGGGCTTTGAGCATCATCGATTCGTGACCGGATAAAGCCCTTGCGGGCGCCACAACAGGATGGCCACCATCAGCCCGATATTCGAGAACAGCGCCACCTTGGGCGCCAGAAAGCCGGTGTAGTTGGCCATCAGGCCCACCAGCAGCGCGCCGACGAAGCAGCCCAGGGTCGAGCCCAGGCCGCCGATGATGATGACGATGAAGATCAGGGTGTTGACCTGGGCGCCGATCTGCGGCGTCACGCTCTGCTGGTACAGGCCCCACATCACGCCGCCCAGGCCGGCCAGCGCCGAGCCGCCGACGAAGACGCCGACGAAGAGCCGGCGGATCCGGTAGCCCAGGCTTTCGACCATCTCGCGGTCCTGCACGCCCGCGCGTATCAGCAGGCCGAGCTTGGTGCGGTTCAGCAGCCACAGCAGGCCGGCGAACACGGCCAGCCCCAGCAGCACGGCCAGCACGCGGAACTTCTCGACCGCCACATCGCCGAACAGCAGCGCGCCGCGCAGGCCCTCGGGCAGCGGCAGCGCGATCATCTGCGCGCCCCAGATCATCTTGATCAGCTCCTCGCCGATGATCATGCCGCCCATCGTGATCAGGATCTGCTTCAGATGCATGCCGTAGACCGGCCGCACCAGCACCCGCTCGAAGGCCAGGCCGACCGCCGCGGCCACCGCCATGCCCACCGCGCAAGCCGCAGCCACCGCGATCAGATTGCTCAGCAGCGAGGGGCTGGCGGTGAATCCACTCATCGCCCCCAGCACCGTGGTCGCCATGAAAGCGCCCAGCGCGATGAAGACGCCATGGCCGAAGTTCAAGACGTCCATCAGCCCGAACACCAGGGTCAGGCCCGAGGCGATGATGAAGATGATCAAGCCCATCGCCAGGCCGGCCAGGGTCAGCGTGGCCCAGGTGCTGGGGCTGCCGATCAGCGGCAGCGCGACCAGGGCCAGGCCCAGCAGCAACAGCAGCGGCATGAGGTTCTTGCGTTCGGCGCTGATGATCATTGGTGCGCTCCCAGCGACAGACCCAGGAGACGCTGCTGCAGTGCCTCGTCGCCGGCCAGCTCGGCCATCGCGCCGCTGTGCACGACACGGCCATCGTCCATCACCGCGACCCGGTCGCCCAAGGCCTTGGCCACCATGAAGTTCTGCTCGACCAGCAGCACCGTGCTGCTGCCACTGCGTTTCAACTCGCGCAAGGCTTCGATCATGTTCAGGATGATGGCGGGCGCCAGGCCCTTGGAGGGTTCGTCGATCAAGAGCAGGCGGCGCGGCTCTATCATCGCGCGGGCGATGGCCAGCATCTGCTTCTGACCGCCGCTGAGCTTGCCCGCGGGATGCAGCCAGAAGGTCTTCAGCGCCGGAAAGAGGCCGAACAGCCAGTCCAGGCGCTGCGTGTCCAGCTCGTCGATGGCGCGGGCCTTGCGCGCGGCCAGCAGCAGGTTCTCGCGCACCGTCAGGTCGCCGAAGATGCCCATGTTCTCGGGCACATAGGCGACGTCGCGCTGCGCGATCTCGGGTGTGGTCGCGGCGGTGATGGGCCGGCCGTCGAACAAGACCTGACCCTGGCTGGCCTTCCACAGGCCCATGATGGTTCGCAGCGTCGTGGTCTTGCCGGCGCCGTTGCGACCCAGGAGCATCGTGACCTGGCCCTCGGGCACGGCCAGGTCGACGCCGTGCAGGATGTGATAGGCGCCGATATGGGTATGCACCCCCTCAAGGCTCAGCAAGGGCTTGCTCATGCCGCCACCCCGAGATAGGCGTTCTGCACCACGGGCGAGGCGATCACGGCGGCCGGCTCGCCATCGGCGACCAGCTGGCCGTTGTGCAGCACGATGATGCGGTCGGCCAGCTCGCGCACCACGTCCATCTTGTGCTCGACCAGCAGGATGGTGTGGCGCCCTTCCGCCTTCAGCGCGCGTATCAGGTCCAGGATCACCGGCACCTCGTCGACGCTCATGCCGGCGGTCGGCTCGTCGAACATATAGACCTTGGGCTGCAGCGCGATCAGCAGCGCCACCTCCAGCTTGCGCTGGTCGCCATGCGGCAGGCTGGCCGCCGGTGCGTCGGCCCGGGCGCCCAGGCGCACCCGCTCGACGATGGCCTGCGCCTCGTCCAGCAGCTCGCGGTGGCTCAGCCACACGCTCAGAAAGTTCAGCCCCATGCCGCGCCGCGCCTGCACCGCCAGCCGCACGTTCTCCAGCACCGACAGGTTAGCAAACAGCTGGGTCAGCTGAAAGGCCCGCCCGAGGCCACGGCGCGTGCGCTGCGGCGCCGACAGCGGGGTCAGGTCATGCCCGTCGAGCGACACCGAGCCGGCGCTGGCGCGCAGCTGCCCCGAGATCAGGTTGAAGTAGGTCGTCTTGCCGGCCCCGTTGGGGCCGACGATGGCGGTCAGCGTACCCGGCGCGAAGGCGCAGGACACGCGGTCGACGGCCACATGGCCGCCAAACCTTATTGTGAGATCGCGGGTTTCAAGCATGGTATTTCACAACGAAGTGGCACAGCCCGAGGCGTAGCGAGCGGACGCAGGACTAGGCGCGGGGGGACCCGTGGACCGGAACGTACTTCCTGTACGTGAGGATCCACGGGAGGACCCGCAACGACGGCCTGCGTTCGCGCAGTAGCCGGCGCCCTCAACGCTTGTTGCGAACGGGCACCTGCATTTCCTCAGGCTTGATCTCGCGGATCAACTCCGGCACGCCCCAGGGGAAGGCCGGATCCACCTTGATCTTGAAGTGATACATGGACTGCATGGCCTGATGGTCTTCCGCGCGGAAAGTCATCTTCCCCTTCGGCGTCTCGAAGCTCATGCCCTCCATGGTCTTGATCAGCTTGTTGGTGCTGGTGTCGCCGGCGGTCTTCTTCAGCGCCTCGACCACCGCGATCGCCGCGCTCATGCCGCCGGCGGTGAAGAAGTCCGGCGGGCTCTTGAACTGCTTGTAGTGGTTGGCCACCAGCCACTCATTGGCCGGGTTCTTCGGGATGCCGAAGTAGTAATAGGTCGCGCCTTCCATGCCGGGGAAGGCCTTGTAATTGACCATCGCCGGCATGATGTTGCCGCCGGTAGCGATCTCGATGCCATGGCGCTTCAGGTCCAGATCGGCGATCTTGAAGGGGTTGCCGGCGCCAGCCCAGATGATGAAGATCACCTTGCGACCGGGCTGGTCCTTCAGCTTGTCGATCAGGCGCTGGGCGCCGGCGGTGAAGTCGGTGGTCGTCGTTGGCAGGTACTCTTCGTGAACGATCTTGGCCTTCTTGACCGCGTCCTTGAAGGCCTTCACGCCGTCACGGCCAAAGGCATAGTCCTGGGCCAGGGTCGCAATCGTCACGCCCGGCTTGTCCAGCGCGACGGCATTCGAGATCGCGTCCTGGCTGGAGTTGCGGCCGGTGCGGAAGATGTATTTGTTCCACTTGTCGCCGGTGATCGAGTCGGCCACGGCCGGCTCCACCAGCAGGATCTTCTTGTACTCCTCGGCCACCGGCAGCAGGGCCAGGGCCACTCCGGACGAGGTCGGGCCGACGGCCAGATCGGCCTTGTCGTCGCCATAGGCCGCGGCCAGCAGGTTCTTGCCCACATCGGGCTTGCCCTGGTCGTCCTTCTCGATCACCACCAGCTTGCGCCCCGCCACCACCATCGAGCCACCGGTCGCATAGTCCAGGCCCATCATGAAGCCGGTCTGGGTCTGCTTGCCATAGGCTTCCAGCGGCCCGGTCTTGCTGTAGATATGGGCGATGCGGATGTCCTTGCCCGCCTGGGCCAGCGCGGGCGCCGGCGCATACACGGCGGCCAAGGCTGCGATCAGAGCGGTGAGGACAAGGCGCTTGCTGGAAAGGGATGGGGTGGTCATCGGGTCGTCTCCTTGTTGTGGCTCGCTGAGCTTGCCCCATCAAGATGCACATCCCATGCCCGAACGCACCAAACTGGTGTAAACCCCGAGAAGCCACCGGCCAAGCGCCCCGATGGGCGGCGCTCGGCCGGGCAGCCGCATCGAACGCGCGTCCGGAAAGCAGGCGTTGCCTGAAATTCAGACAGTCAATCGGCGGCCTGTGTCTAGATCTTGAACACCGCCACCGTCGCGCTCAGCTGCTGGGCCTGCTGCTTCAGCGATTCGGCCGCCGCCGCGGTCTGCTCGACCAGGGCGGCATTCTGCTGTGTCATGTCGTCGAGCTGGGCCACCGCCTGGTTGATCTGCGCAATGCCCTCGGACTGGCCGCTGCTGGCCTGGCTGATCTCGCTGACCGTGGTCGTGACGCGCTGCACCGCGCCGAGGATGTCGCCCATGGTGTCGCCGGCGCGGCTGACCTGCTGGCTGCCGGCCGAGACCCGCTCGGTCGAATCGGTGATCAAGGCCTTGATCTCCTTGGCCGCCTGGGCCGAGCGCTGCGCCAGGCTGCGCACCTCGGCCGCGACCACCGCGAAGCCCCGCCCCTGCTCGCCGGCCCGGGCCGCCTCGACGGCGGCGTTCAGCGCCAGGATATTGGTCTGGAAGGCCACGCCGTCGATCACGCTGATGATGTCGGTGATCTTGCGGCTGGCGTCCGAGATGCCGTCCATCGTGCGCACCACCTCCTGCATCGCCGCCGCGCCGGCGCGGGCCTGCCCGGCGGCCGTGTCGGCCAGCGCATTGGTCTGGTCGGCCGCCTGGGCCGAGTGGCGCACCTGCTGGGTCAGCTCCTGCATCGAGGCCGCCGTCTGCTGCAGATTCGAGGCGGCCTGCTCGGTGCGCGAGGACAGATCCTGGCTGCCCAGCGCCACCTCGCTGGAGGCATGGCCGATCGACTCGGTGGCTTCGCGGATGGCCCGCACCAGCTCGGTCAGGCGCGTTTGCATCGCCACCACCTCGCGCAGCACCAGGCCCAGCTCATCGGGCCGGCCGGGCTGGATGTCGGCGCGCAGATCGCCACCGGCCACCGCATGCATCAGCGCCTGCATGCTGGCCAGGCGCTTGCGCAGGCCGCGCACGAACAGCTCCACCCCGCCCAGCGCGAGGCCGCCGGCCAGCAGCACCAGCACCAGCGTGAACACCGCGTCCTGGCGCGCCACCGCCTTGACATCGTCGACATAGACGCCCGAGCCGATCACCCAGCCCCAGGGCGCGAAACCCAGCACATAGCTGCGCTTGGGCTCGGGGTCCTTGGCGCCGGGCTTGGGCCACAGATAGTCGACATAGCCGGCGCCGCTGGCCTTGACCACCTCGACAAACTCGATGAACAGGCGCTTGCCGTTCGGGTCCTTGTTCTGGCTCAGGTCCTGGCCATCGAGCTTGGTGTTGATCGGGTGCATCACCATGCGCGGGCTCATATCATTGATCCACAGGTACTCGTTGCCCGAGTAGCGGATCTTGCCGATGGCCGCCGCTGCGGCGGCCTTGGCCTCGGCCTCGGGCATCGCGCCGGACCTGGCCTTCTCATAGTGTTCGCGGGCGATCTTCTCGCCCAGCTTGACCTGATCCACCGTGGTCAGCATCTTCACGCCCAGCAGGCTGCTGGAGGCCCGGTAGGTCAGCAGCAGCACCAGGGCCACAAAGCCCAGCACCACCACCAGCACCGCCAGGCGCAAACGGGTGGCCAACATCAGATTGCCCATGACTGTCTCCTTCTTATCGTCGCGATCACCGCGCGGCCACTATGCGGGCAAGCGTCGGCGCGGCGCAAGGGCGAGACGCGCACAAACAACTGATCTCGGCTCAGGCCGCCCCGGGCTGGCGGCTATTTGTCACGCCGCGCCGAGATCGGGCCAGCGCGTCAGGCGCTCGTAAAGAGAGGCCCGCGAGATCTGCAGCAGCCGGGCGGCCGCCATGCGATTGCCCTCGGTCAGCGCCAGGGCCTCGGCAATGGCCTCGCGCTCCAGCGCCTCGATGCGCTCGGGCAGCGGTCGGATGTGGTGCGGTGCCTGCGCAGCAGCCGGCGGCGCCTCGGCCGGCGCGGGCAGGCAGGCCAGCGCGGCCGGATCGAAGCTGTGCACGCCCAGCTGGATCTCGTCGCTCATCAGGCTGGCCTGCTCCAGCACATTGCGCAGCTGGCGGATATTGCCGGGCCAGGGCTGCCGGGCCAGCCAGTCCAGCGCCTCGGGGCTGAGCTGGCGCTGCGGCATGCCGCTGCGCCGCGCGATGTCCTCGCCCAGCGTCTCGGCCAGGGCCTCGATGTCCTCCAGGCGCTCGCGCAGCGGCGGCAGCTTCAGCGGCAGCACATTGAGCCGGTAGAAGAGGTCGGCGCGGAACTCGCCGGCCGCCACCATCGCGGCCAGGTCGCGGCTGGTGGCGGCGATCACCCGCACATCGACGCGCCGCACCGTGTTGCTGCCCAGCGCCTCGAACTCCTGCTCCTGCAGCACCCGCAAGAGCTTGCTCTGCAGCGCCAGCGGCATGTCACCGATCTCGTCGAGAAAGAGCGTGCCGCCATCGGCCAGCGCGAACTTGCCGTCGCGGCCCTTGCGGTCGGCGCCGGTATAGGCGCCCGGCGCGACGCCGAAGAACTCGGCCTCCAGCAAGGTGTCCGGCACGGCCGCGATATTGATGCTGACCAGCGGCCCGCCGGCACGCCGCGAGGCCGCATGGATGCCGTGCGCCAGCAGCTCCTTGCCGGTGCCGGTCTCGCCCAGCAGCAGCACCGGCGCATCGGTCTGCGCAACACGGCGGGCCTGGCGCTTGAGCTCCAGCGCGGCCGGGCCGGCGCCGATGAAGCTGGCGATGGTGTGCTTGGGGCGGCGATTCCTGACCTGCTCGGCCGCCAGCCGGCGGTGCGCCTCGTCGAGCTCCTGCTGCAGCCGGCCGAACTTGGCGATCAGCGGCTGCATCGTGGTCTCCGGGTGATCGAGCAGGACCACGCCCAGCGCACCGATCACCTCGCCGGCGTCGCTGCGCAGCGGCAGGCGGCTGACCAGAAAGGTACCGGCCTTGTTGCTCAGCAGGTCCACCAGGATGGGCTGGCCGCTGTCGATCACCTGGGCCATCAAGGTGTTGGGCACCACCTCCTCGACGCGGCGGCCGACGAAGTCGGACTCGTGCTCGAAACCCAGGCCGGGCAGGAAGCGCTTGTAGCCCTCGCTGATCCAGACGATGCGGTGCTCGCGGTCCAGCACCATCATGCCCTGGGCGCTGGACTCCAGCAGCTCGAACATCGTGCGCGCCGCCAGGCGCAGCACGCCGGGCGCATCGAGCGGGAGTTGGGAGCTGTTGATCACGAATGTCTGCGCAGCGGGAAACGGCGGCCGGCCGGCCACAGCCTGCGCAATGTAGCAGTGCGCCAAGGCCGTCGGCGCGGCTGCGGGTCTACCCCGATGCGGGCTCCGCACAGGGCTGTAATTATGTAATCACCAATTCGCCACAACCCATGAACAGCCCCGACCTCCCCCTGCGCGGCAGCTCGATGCACGATGCGGTGGCGGCGCGCCTGCGGGCGATGATCTTCGAGCGCGAGCTGGCACCCGGCGCGCTGGTCGACGAGAAGGCGCTGGCCGAGCAATGGGCGATCAGCCGCACGCCGCTGCGCGAGGCGCTGAAGGTGCTGGTGGCCGAAGGTCTGCTGGAGCTGCTGCCGCGCCAGGGCTGCCGCGTCATCGAGATGCACGACACCGACGCCAACGATCTGTTCCCGGTAATGGCGATGCTGGAGGGGCGCTGCGCCTTCGAAGCCGCGCGCAAGGCCACGCCGGCCCAGCTGCTGCAGCTGCAGCAGCTGCACGAGCAGCTGGAGCTGGCCGCAGCAGCCGGCGACATCGACAGCTACTATCGCGTCAACCATGTCTTTCACAGCCTGCTGCAGACCTTGGCGGCGAACCGCTGGCTGGAGCGCGCCACCGGCGATCTGCGCAAGTTCCTGCGCCTGCTGCGCGGCCGCCAGCTGAAGTCGCCGGGCCGGCTGCAGGCCTCGCTGGACGAGCACCGCCGCCTGCTGGCCGCGCTGCTGGCCGGCGACGCGGCCGGCGCCGAGGCCGAGATGCAAGCGCATCTGCTGGCCCAGCTGGGCGCCCTGCAAGCGATGAACCACAGTGCCGAGGTGAACCATGCTGGATGAGCTCAGACAAGCCTCGGCGCTGCGGGGGCTGCGACGCCAGCAGCGCCAGGTGCTGATCGATGCGCGCCGCCTGCTGTCCGAGCGCGGCGAAGCCAACAGCCTGGGCCAGGCGCGTGAGCTGCTCGACAAGATCGCTCGGCTGCCTCCCGAGGGGCTGGACGAGCTGTTCGAGCGGCTGAGCCTGGACTTCAACCCCGATCCGCAGGCCGTGCTGCTGGCCGCCCAGGCCTATGCCGCCGAGCCCAATGCCGCCCATCTGCTGGCGCTGAGCCGGGTCAGCGAGCCGCCGCGCCAGGAGCTGTTCCGCCGCCTGAACCGCGCGCCCGGCGCCACCGGCGTGCTGGTGCGGCTGCGCCGCAATCTGCTCGGCGGCCTGGCCCGGCATCCGGAATGGCGCAGTGTCGAGTCCGATCTGCTGCATCTGTTCGGCTCCTGGTTCAACCCGGGCTTTCTGCAGATGCGCCAGGTCGACTGGAACTCGCCGGCCCAGCTGCTGGAGCAGATCATCCGCCACGAGGCCGTGCATGAGATCGACGGCTGGGACGATCTGCGCCGCCGCCTGCAGCCGGACCGCCGCCTGTTCGCCTTCTTCCATCCGCAGCTGCCGGACGAGCCGCTGATCTTTGTCGAGGTGGCGCTGCTGCCGGAGATGCCGGCCGCGATCGCGCCGCTGATCGACAAGAAGGCCGAAACCATGGCGCCGGACAAGTTCAAGGTTGCGGTGTTCTATTCGATCAGCAATTGCGAGCCCGGGCTCAAGGGCGTGTCGCTGGGTAATTTCCTGATCAAGCGGGTGGCCGAGCATCTGCAGCGCGAGCACCCGAAGCTGAAGACCTTCTGCACGCTGTCGCCGATTCCCGGCTTTACCGCCTGGCTGCAGCGCAGCAGCGATTTCAGCGCGCTGAAGCAGCTGAAGAAGCCGCAGCTCGAGCGTGCCCGCGAGGCCCGCGAACTGCTGCTGCAGGCCAGCGGCGGCGAACTCGCCAAGCTGAGCCAGGCCGAGACGCTGGCCAAGCTGGACAGCGCCGCCCAGCAGGCGCTGCAGCGTCTGGCTGCGGTCTATCTGGTCGGCCAGACCACCGGCGCGCAGGGCGATCCGGTGGCGCGCTTCCATCTGGACAACGGTGCCCGCCTGGAGCGGCTCAACCCGATGGGCAATCGCGCCGCCAAGGGGCTGAAGCAAAGCTGCGGCATGATGGTCAACTATCTGTACGACCTCGGCAAGATCGAAGGCTATCACGAGGCCTTCACCCAGGGCGAGATCGCCTACTCGCGCGGCGTCGCCGCGCTGCTTTGATTCCTATCCACAAGCCGCCCCACGCGGCAATCACAGGAGACAGACCGATGAAGCCCACCATGACACGCCGCTGCTTGCTGGCCGCCGCCGCACTGCTGGCCGCTACCGGCGCCCAGGCCCAGAGCTGGCCCAGCAAGCCCGTCACCTGGGTCGTGCCCTTCCCGGCCGGCGGCGGCACCGATGCCTTCGCGCGGCCGCTGACCGCCGTGCTGTCCAAGCAGACCGGCAAGCAGTTCATCATCGACAACAAGGGCGGCGCCGGCGGCACCGTCGGCGCCGGCATCGCCTCCAAGGCCGCGCCCGATGGCTACACCTTCTTCATGGGTGCGGTGCATCATGCGATCGCGCCGGCCATGTATCCCAAGCTTGAATACAAGCTGGAGGAGGACTTCGTGCCGGTGGCCCTGATCTCCAGCGTGCCCCAGGTCATCGTCGTCAACCCGGCCAAGGTGCCGGCCACCGATCTGAAGGGCCTGCTGGAATTCATCCGCAAGAACCCGGGCAAGCTGAACTACGGCTCGGCCGGCAACGGCACCTCCCATCATCTGGCCGGCGAGCTGTTCAAGCTGCAGACCAAGACTTTCATCACCCACATCCCCTACCGCGGCGCCGGCCCGGCGCTGCAGGACCTGATCGCCGGCCAGGTCGACATGATGTTCGACGGCCTCGGTTCCTCCGCCACCCATATCAAGAGCGGCCGCATCAAGGCCCTGGCCGTCGCGGCCAACAAGCGTGCCCCGGGCTTCCCCGATGTGCCGACCAGTGTCGAGGGCGGCGTGCCGACCTACCAGGTCGCGACCTGGTACGGCCTGTGGGCGCCCAAGGGCACGCCCAAGGACGTGATCAGCGCGATGCAGGGCGAGCTGCGCAAGGCCTTTGCCGACGAGGCCAGCAAATCGGCCTGGAATGGGCTCGGTCCCGAGGTGCCCAGCATGTACGGCGATGCCTTCGGCAACTTCGTCAGCAGCGAAGTCAAGCGCTGGGCCGAGGTCGTGAAAAGCTCTGGAGCAAAACTGGATTGACTTGCGGGACAGACCGCCCGAGCGGAGCGAGTAGCTCTGTCCCCAACTGACTAGATTCGATTTCTGATGAATGCCAATGTCTTCGCCGCGCTGCGCGCGGCCTTCCCGGCCGATCTGGATGCCGTGGCGATCGAATGCGCCGACGGCCACGGCCTGAGCTACAGCTGGCGCGATATCGCGCGCGCCAGCGCGATGATGGCCAATCTGCTGGCCTCGCTGGACCTGCCGCCGGGCAGCCGGGTCGCGGTGCAGACGGAGAAGAGCGTCGAAGCGCTGATGCTGTATCTGGCGGTCTTGCGCGCCGGCTATGTCTTCCTGCCGCTCAACACCGCCTACCAGGCCGCCGAGATCGAGTACTTCATCGCCAATGCCGAGCCGGCGGTGGTGGTCTGTGCCGGCAAGAACTTCGGCTGGGTGTCCAAGATCGCCTTCCAGGCCGGCACCCAGAACGTCTTCACGCTCAATGAGGACCGCACAGGCACCCTCTTGGACCGCGCCGCCGCGATGAGCGATCAGCACCAGCCTGCATCCAAGCGCGCCGACGAGCTGGCCGCCATCCTCTACACCAGCGGCACGACCGGCCGCTCCAAGGGGGCGATGCTGAGCCACGGCAATCTGCTCAGCAATGCGCAGACGCTGAAGGACTACTGGGGTTGGCGTACTCGGGAAGAAGGGGGCGATGTGCTGATCCACGCGCTGCCTATCTTCCATGTGCACGGCCTCTTCGTCGCCTCGCATGGCGCGCTGCTCAATGGCAGCAAGATGATCTGGTTCAGCAAGTTCGAGCCCAGGGCGGTGATCGCGCGCTTTGCCGAGGCCACGGTCTTCATGGGCGTGCCAACGCTGTATGTGCGCATGCTGGGCGAGGCCGCGCTGACCAAGGCGGCCTGCAAGACCATGCGGCTCTTCATCGCCGGCTCGGCGCCGCTGCTGCTGGAGACCTTCAAGGACTGGCAGAGCCGCACGGGCCATACCATCCTGGAGCGCTACGGCATGAGCGAGACGGTGATGCTGACGTCCAACCCCTACCGCGCCGAGGATGGGGATCGCCTGGGCGGCACGGTCGGCTTCGCGCTGCCCGGCGTCGGCGTGCGCGTGCGTGACGATCAGGGCAGCGACTGCGGGCCTGAGGAGATCGGCAATATCGAGGTCAGCGGCCCCAATGTCTTCTCGGGCTACTGGCGCATGCCCGAAAAAACCAAGGAAGAGTTCACGGCCGATGGCTGGTTCAAGACCGGCGATGTCGGCAAGCGCGACGCACGCGGCTATTACGCAATAGTCGGCCGCAGCAAGGACCTGATCATCTCGGGCGGCTACAACGTCTACCCGGCCGAGATCGAGGGCTATATCAACGAGATGGCCGGCGTCGCCGAATCGGCGGTGATCGGCCTGCCCCACCCTGACTTCGGCGAGGGCGCGGTGGCCGTGGTCGTGGCCAAGCCCGGGGCGGCGCTGGACGGCGAGGCCATCATCGCGGCGCTGAAAGGCAAGATCGCCAACTTCAAGATCCCGAAAAAGGTCTTCGTCGTGGCCGAGTTGCCGCGCAACACCATGGGCAAGGTGCTGAAGAACCAGCTGCGCGAGCAGCACAAGACGCTGTTCGCCTGATGGATGCGACGCCATCACCCGCGGCCGCCCTCAACGAGACCTGCCCACGCTGCGGCGGGCCCTTCCACTGCGGCGCCGGCGAGGCGGTGTGCGAGTGCTTCGACCTGCGCCTCTCGCCGGAACTGATGAGCGAGCTGCGCGAGAACTACCAGCGCTGCCTCTGCATCGCCTGCCTGAAGGCCTTGCAGGGCGGCGCGCCGATCGCGCAGAGCCAGCTCGGCCCGGACTGACGGGCAAGACCTGGCACCTGGATGCGGCTGTAAAAGTCTGCATCCCCCCGCCCTGCTTGGCACAATAGACTCCCCATGAGTCCGCCCCTCGACGCCGTAGCCGGCGCTGCCCCCGGACCCGCGCCGGGCCGCTGGCTCGATTCGCGGGCCGGCCAGCGCCTGCTGGCGGCCGGGCCTTTTGTCGCGCTGGGCCTGGTGCTGCTGATGCTGTGGGGCGTGGTGGCCTGGTTCTCCATCGTCTACCCGCAGCGGCTGATGGACGAGTACAAGCGCGAGCTGGCCAGCCAGACCGCCGCCGCGTCCGCCCAGACCGAGGCGGTGTTGCGCGATGCCGAGGGCAATCTGCGCACCCTCGATCTGTGGCTGCTGACCCGCAGCCGCGGCGACCCGCTCAACGATGCCTCGCTGATCCAGCTGGCCGAGACCCTGCGCGGCACCTCGCGCGAGCTGGTCGATGTGATGCTGGCCAGCGCCGACGGCCGCCTCTTCCGCCTGCCGGCCCAGCCCGGCCAGCCCTTCGCGACCCTGCCCGAGGCCGACTTCATCACTTTGCTGGCCTCGCCCGAGGCCGAGGGCAGCCTGCTCGGCGCACCGCTGCAGCTGCGCGCCGGCGGCCCGATCTATCTGCCGCTGGCGATGCGCATGAGCGCGCCGGTCGGCGAGCTGCAAAGCCTGGTGGCCATGATAGACACCCGGCGCCTGGCCGAGTTGCTGCGGCCCTACTCGCGTGGTGACGAGAGCGCCGTGGCCCTGCTGCGCAGCGACGGCCTGGGCCTGCTGCGCGTGCCCGAGCTGGCCGGCTTTGTCGGGCGCGATCTGTTTGCCGAAGAGCCCAGGCGCCGCCAGGCGCTGGCGGGTGCTAGCGGCAGCTTCGTCAGCAGCGGCGCCGCCACCGACGGCCTGGCCCGGTTGGTCAGCTTCGAGACCCTGGACGACTTCGGTGTCAAGGTGCTGCTGGCCCAGGGCCTCAGCGCGACCTTGGGCAACCATGCCGAGCAGCGCAATCTGCTGCTGACGCTGAGCGCCGGGATCTCGGTCGCGGCCCTGCTGATCACGCTGATGCTGGCCCGCATGCAGCGGGCTGCGCGAGAGCGCGATGCCGCGCTGCTGGCCACCAGCAATGCCTCGCCGCTGGGCCTGTTCCGCTGCGACGCCCACGGCCGCATCGTCTACGCCAACGACACCTATCTGCGCCTGCATGGCTTCGGTGCCGAGCGGCAGGAATGGGGCTGGCTGGAGATGGTGCCCGAGGCCGAGCGGGCCCAGGTGCGTGAGCGCTGGCGTGAGCGTATCGGCCAGGGCGAGGCCATCAATGCAATGCGCTCGCTGCTGCGGCCCGACGGCCAGCAGCGCCTGTTCTCGGTGCGTACCGCGCCGCTGCGTGTCAACGGCCGGGTGGTCGGCGCGGCCGGCACGGTCGACGATGTCACCGAGCGGGTCGCGCAGCGCCAGGCCGAGCTGACCCTGGGCGCGATCTTCGACCGCACGCCCGACTATGTCTGCCAGTTCGACACCGAAGGCCGGCTGCTGTATCTGAACCCGGCCGGCCGGCAGCGCCTGGGCCTGGCACCGGATGCCGCGCTGGACGGGCTGGACTATCGGCGTTTCATGCGCAGCAGCGAGCCGCGCGGCTTTCTCGACACGGTGCCGGCCGAGGCCTTGCAGCAAGGCCATTGGCAGGGCCGCAGCGCGGTGCTGGACCTGCAGGGCCGGGAAGTGCCGGTGGCCAGCACGGTGCTGGTGCATCGCAACGAGCGCCAGCAGATAGCGACCGTCTCGCTGCTGCTGCGCGACATCTCGAACCAGGTGCAGGCCCAGCACGAGCGCGAGCGCAGCGAGGCCATGCTGAAGGCGGTGGCCGAGGCAGCGACGACGATGATTGCCGTGCTGGACTGCGATCAGTGCCTGCTGTTCTTCAACCGCGCCTTCGCCCAGCGTTTCCGGATCGAGCGCGAACGCGAACACTGGCTGGGCCGGCCCCTGAGCGAGCTGCTGGGCGAGGCCGACTATGGGCTGAGCCGGCCGCTGATCGAGGCAGCGCTGGCCGGCCGCGTCGCCTATCTGGAGAAGAGTTATACCGACCCGCCGCTGGTCATCGAGCTGCACTATGCGCCGCTGCAGCTGGAGAGTGGCGAGATTGAAGGCGTGATCAGCATTGCCCGCGATATCACCGAGGTCCGCACCGAGGAGGCGCGGCTGCGCGACGCCTCGCAGACCGACCCGCTGACCCAGCTGCTCAACCGCAGCGGCTTCGCGCTGCGTGCCGATGAGCAGCTGGCCCACGCCCGCCAGCACAACAGCCTGCTGACCCTGCTCTATCTGGACCTGGACCGCTTCAAGCCGGTCAATGACCAGCACGGCCATCCAGTGGGAGATGCCTTGCTGAAGGCGGTGGCCGGCCGGCTGCGCCATGCGCTGCGGCCCCAGGATCTGGTGGCGCGGCTGGGCGGCGACGAGTTCGCGGTGCTGCTGCCGGCCCTGCCCTCGGCGGCGGATGCGGAAGCGGTGGCGGCCAAGCTGCTGCGGGCGATTGCCCAGCCCTTCAGCATCGAGGCGCTGGAGCTCAGCATCGGCGTCAGCATCGGCTACTGTGTGGCCGCCGGTGGTTCGGCCGATCTGGACAGCATGGTGGCCGAGGCCGATGCCCGGCTCTACGAGGCCAAGCGGGCCGGCCGCGGCTGCTATCGCGGCGGCCCCGCTACAGCAGCGCCGCCACCCGCTTGACTCTTTGCAGCGCCAGCTGCAGCACCCGCGCATCGCTGCTGGCGCGATGGCGGCGCAGGTTCTGCTCGGCGCGCACCTGCAGCATGGTCTCGTGCCAGCGCGCCGCCTCGGCCTCGCTGAGCAGCATGCGCAAGTCCTGCAGCTTGAAGCCCGGCACCTGGCCGGTGCTCTCGAACAGCCGCGCCAGCCAGGGATAGTCATGGCCCCAGCCGTCGCAGTAGACGGTCTGGCCGTGCAGGCGCAGATTGATCTGATGCGCCACCCAGTCGGCCGGCTTGCCGCGGCTGTGCAGCAGATCGCGGCTGATGCCGTGCAAGGCCTCGGCCTGCTCGTCCCAGTGCTGCCAGTCGGGCAAGGGCTGAATCAGGCTGCAGAACAGGCCGCCCTCGGGCTCGACGAAACCGACCTCGATCGGATAGCTGCCGCGGCCGAATCCGGAGGCTTCAACATCGAGAACGGTGGGCGGCAGCATGGTGGGGGTGGAGGACCTCGGCCCGAGCATGCTATGCCCGGCCGCAAGAATCAAGCCTTGTTTCCCGGGGGGGCTGGCCTCGGCCTCAAGAGGCCAGCAGCTGGCCCATGCGCAAGCGCTGGCCGCTACCTACCCGCAGCGCCAGGCCCGGCGGCAGGAAGACGATGATGGTCGAACCATGCTGAAACCAGCCCATCTCTTGGCCCTTGGCATAGCTCGCATCGCAGGGCAGCTCATGCGGGCCGGCATAGCCGGTGTGCAGCAGCAGGTCCAGCGCATGCAGACGCAGGCTGGACACCAGGATGGCCGCCACCGGCACCAGCGCGATCGGCCGGCCATCGGCCAGGCGGGCATGCAGCGCGGCGCGCTCGTTGCGACAGAACAGGCGCTCGATGCGCTTGAGCGCAATCGGATTGACGTTCCAGGTGTCGCCGGCGATATGGGTCACATGCTCGATGCGCAGATCGGCCGGCGCATGGAAGCGGTGGTACATCGCCGATGTCAGCCGCAAGGTGACGAAGCTGCCATCGCGATAGGGCGCGGCGCGCGCGGCATCGCCGAACAGATCCTCGATGCGGTACGGAAAGCCTTTGGCCTGGTAGAGCCGGCCGGCCTCGACCCGGCCGCAGGCGCCGACGATGGCGTCACAGGGGCTCACCAGCGCGCCGGGCTCGGGAGCTAGCGGCCGTGCACCGGGCTTGAGCTCGCGGATGAAGCAGTCGTGCAGGCTGTGAAAGCGGCTGTGCTTGGCGTCGCTGAGGTCCAGCTCGGTGAAGAGCCGCCAGACGGCAATAGCCAGCCGCGCCAGCAGCGGGCTCTCAATGCGACTGAAGCGGCCCATCCAGCGGCTCACCGCGATGCGGGGGATCCGGTTGGTCAGCAGGAAGTTCAGGTCCTCCTGCAGCAGCAGGCGGTCGCGCCAGCGGGTGGCGGCGGCTTGGATGGCTTTCATCAAGGAGTCAAGAGCCTGGGTTACAGATGCAGTCTGCCCGTCCTCTGTGACATCTCGATGGTGAGCCGCGATGATTG
The DNA here is from genome assembly GCF_028462495.1 of Paucibacter sp. XJ19-41. Classification (NCBI taxonomy): domain Bacteria; kingdom Pseudomonadati; phylum Pseudomonadota; class Betaproteobacteria; order Burkholderiales; family Sphaerotilaceae; genus Roseateles; species Paucibacter sp. XJ19-41. Next base: position 11,527 of record NZ_JAQOWX010000008.1, on the reverse strand, counting down.
AAACCCTGCCCGTTTTTCAGCTGACCCTGGTGGCCGCCGCCGCGCTGGCCTTGGTGGCGGCGCTGCCGCGCGCGCGCCAGCGCCTGCAGCTCTCGCGTGCCAAGCACCGCTCGCTGGCCGGCCATTCGCGCATGGCCAAGCGCGTCGCCGGCCTGCTGCCCGGCTATGCCTATGACGAGGCACGCTTCTTCGGCGCCGACGCGGCCCCCGTCGAGGTGCAGGCGACGCGCCGCGCCGGCTTCGCCGCACTGGCTGCCGAGCTCAACAGCCGTCATGCCCGGAGCATCGCGCTGACGGCCCAGGCCCGCGAGGCGATCTCCGATCTGCAGTTCACCGGCGCTTATCGCGTGCCTTTCCAGTTCAGCCCTTATCTGCGCGAGCACCTGAAGCTGGGCAGCTTCATGCAGGCCAGCGCGGGCAACCGCCTCATCGATCTGGACGGCCAGCGCTATTGGGACCTGAGCGGCAGCTACGGCGTCAATCTGTTCGGCCACGAGTTCTACAAGCGCAGCATCGCCGAGGGCGGCGCGCGGGTGGCCGAGCTCGGGCCGCTGCTGGGCGCCTACCACCCGGTGGTGGCCGAGAACGTCGCACGGCTGCGCGCGATCTCGGGCCTGGACGAGGTGAGCTTTCATATGTCGGGCACCGAGGCGGTGATGCAGGCGGTGCGCCTGGCCCGCTATCACACGCGGCGCAGCCATCTGGTGCGCTTTTGCGGCGCCTATCACGGCTGGTGGGAGGACGTGCAGCCCGGCCCCGGCAACCCGCAGCCGCCGCGTGACACCTACACGCTGAAGGACATGGACGAGAAAAGCCTGCAGGTGCTGCGCACGCGGCGCGACATCGCCTGCGTGCTGGTCAACCCGCTGCAGGCCCTGCATCCGAATCGCGGCGCGCCGGGCGACTCGACCCTGGTGGACAGCTCGCGCAGCGCCGGCTTTGACCGCGCCGCCTACACCGCCTGGCTGCAGCAGCTGCGCCAGGTCTGCAGCGAGCGCGGCATCGTGCTGATCTTCGACGAGGTCTTTGTCGGCTTCCGGCTGGCGCGTGGCGGCGCGCAGGAGTACTTCGGCGTCAAGGCCGATATGGTCACCTACGGCAAGAGCCTGGGCGGCGGCCTGCCGGTGGGCGTGGTCTGCGGCAAGGCCGCGCTGATGAAGCGCTGGCGCGAGGAGCGGCCAGCCGACATCTGCTTCGCGCGCGGCACCTTCAACGCCCATCCCTATGTGATGGGGGCGATGTCAGTCTTTCTCGATCATCTGCAGCGGCCCGAGGTGCAGGCCCTCTACCGCGATCTGGAGGCGCAGCAGGACGCGCGCGCCGCGCGCTTCAACCGCCTGATGAGCGAGGCCGGGCTGCCGCTGCGCGCCGCCCATCTGTCCTCGATCTGGACCCTGACCTTCGAGCTGCCCTCGCGCTACAACTGGATGCTGCAGTTCTATCTGCGCGAGCAGGGGCTGTGGTTGTCCTGGGTCGGCAGCGGCCGGCTGATCTTCAGCCTGGACTACAGCGAGGCCGATTTCGACGAGGTCTGCCGCCGCTGCCTGGCCGCCGCCCGCCGCATGCAGCAGGACGGCTGGTGGTGGCAGGGCGAAGGACTCAGCAACAAGACCATCAAGCGGCAGATCCTGAGGGAGATGCTGGCCGAGCGGTTTTGATCAGTGGTGACGACGCAGGGCGGCGGGCGGGAGCGGCCACGCAAGTAAACGGGGGAGGCCGCGCAGCGGCCGGAGGACATGGCGTGGACGCTTCCGCCCGCAGCCCGGGGCCCCGCCCGACCACGACTCAGAGCCAGGACCAGGTTTCTGCCTAAGCTCAGCCGCGCTCGGCGGCATGCCCCATCGGATCGATCAGCTCGCCGCGCAGCAGGTGCAGCGGCGCCTTGCGGTACAGCATGATGTCGTGGAAGGGGTCGGTCAGGATCTTGCTCATCCACACCAGACCGGTCTGCACATCCTTGATGATGAACAGATGCACAGTGCGGAACAGCAGGCCGGCCACACCCAGCCACAACCACATCATCCCGACCTGGCGCACAAACTCCAGCGGCGCCTCGGCCGGCTCGAAGGCCCCCAGCAGGGTCGGGTCGATATAGAGCAGCAGCGGCGAGGCGGCCCACAGCGCCATCAGCACCACCTTGCGCTGCAGGTTGTAGCCGACCTTGATCTCTTCCTTGTGCTCGTGGGTGGCCTTGTTCACATGGTCGTAGCCCTTGGGCTCGAAGAAGAAGTGGCCGGCCTGCCGGCTGGTCATCGACACCAACCAGCCGATCAGCGCGGCCACCGCCGGGTCCTTGAACAGCATCAGATAGGCCAGCACACAGCTCAGCGCGCTGAGCAGGTGCAGCGACGGGTTGATGCGGCTGTGGTGGTAATAGCGGGGGTCATCCCAGCGCTGGATCTCGAGTGCCTTCAGAAAGTCTTTCACCGTCGCTCCTGTTGACCCCGCGCGCCAAGCGCGGGCGTGGCGGGATGGTGACGGTGGTTTGTGAAATGTGGGTGACGGTCGGGCTGGGCCGGCATCGCCTGCGCCGAGCAATGAAGGGCACGACGATCAACAGCCGTCCGCATCGCCGGTTCATGACCTGGCCCGGCCTCCCCCCTCTTAGGTGGGAGCTGCAGTCAAAAGTTGTCCGCCTAAACTGTGACTTCCCAGCAGTAGAGCCGAGCCCGAGCGCTGGCCGCCACATCAATCACGTCATGCTTCAGGGAGCAAGTCACTCACATGATCGCGACGACAACACCGACCATCGAGGGCACCAGGATCACAAAATACTGTGGCATCGTCACAGGCGAGATGATCCTGGGGACAAGCTTTCTGAAGGACTTTGCTGCGGGGTTCAGAGATACCTTCGGTGGACGTGCAAGTTCCTATGAGAAGGAAATCGGCCAGGCCAGGGTTCTCGCACTTCGGCAAATGCAAGGACGGGCGGGCGAGATCGGCGCGAATGCGGTTGTCGGCGTCAAGCTGGACTACGAGTCGCTAGGAACAACCAATGGCTTGTTGATGGTGACGGCGAGCGGCACAGCCGTCTTTGTAGAGTAACGAGGGGCAGCACGAGGCTGCAATGCACTTCAATGTCCGGAGATCTCTTCCTCTTCCTGTCTCTCGGCGCTCTTGCTGCTTTCATTGTTTGGGAGTGCTTGGAGCGAAGCAGGACCGCGAGGAAGCCGTTTCATCGGTCTGTCACGACCCGCGGGTTTCGTCCAGGTGCGACCAGCCAGGAAACGGCGCTGTATGTTGCTGCCGGTGCATCGGCAGCCTTTGGCTCTGTTCTGATCCTCGATCCGCCGCACCCTCCGTTTGACGGCGCTCACGCCCTTTTGAGCTCTCTTCTCCATCAGGGGTTTGGCCCTTGGGGCATGCCCGTCTTTTGCTGGGCATTGGCGTTGATCGTTTTCCTCGCTGCGCGGTCCATGCGACACAAGCGTTTGGCGGCAAAGCCCCCAGGCTAGGCCATTCGCTCCGAAGCCTTCCTCGGTTCATCGAACCCGCCACCGTCCAGGAGATGCCCGCATGCAGCACCCGATCCCCGTCGACACCGTGATCGAATTCCTGCACCGCTTCGAGGACCTCGCGATGAAGGAGGACTTCGATCTGATCCGCGAGATGATTCACGAGCGGGCATTCTTCCGCTTCAACGATGGTGACTTCCTCGGCCGCGCGGCGATCCAGGCCGTGTTCGAGAAAACATGGTGCGGCACGCCCGGGGTCAGGAAGACACGCTTCTATCTGTCGGACATCGTCGTTCTGAGCACCGATCAGTTCAGCGCGACGGCCACCTATACCTACAACTGGGAAGGCTCGCAGGACGGCCGCGACTTCCGCATCCAGGGCCGGGGCAGCCGTGTCTTGCTGAAGGGAGAAGACGGCCAGCTTCGTATCATTCACGAGCATCTGAGCCGCTTCCCGAAGCCGCAGTGACCGATTACCACCGCGCCATCAAACCGAACAGCCACCACCCACCATGCCCCTGCTCTTCTCCTACGGCACGCTGCAGCAAGAGAACGTCCAGCTGTCCACCTTCGGCCGGCGGCTGGGCGGGCGACCGGATGATCTGGTCGAGTTCGAGATGGCGATGCTGCGCATCGAGGATCCGGAGGTCATCGCGACCAGCGGCAAGACCCACCACCCCATCGTCAAGTTCAACGGCGATGCGGCCAGCCGCGTGCCGGGCACGGTGTTCGAGATCAGCGAGGCCGAGCTGGCCAGCGCCGACCGCTACGAGGTCTCGGCCTACAAGCGGGTGCTGGCCAAGCTCTCCTCAGGGCGGCAGGCCTGGGTCTACGTCGATGCACGCTTCGCGCCGCCGGACTGAATGAACGGCCACATCGCCCTGCGCGCCGCCACACCGGCCGATGCCGCCGAGATCGCTCAGCTCTATCTGTGCTCGCGCCGGCACTTCTTGCCCTATGCGCCGCTGGCGCACAGCGACGAGGAAGTGAAACACTGGATGCGCGAGCACTTGCTGCCATCGGCCCAGGTCACGGTGGCGCAGGAGGGTGGCGAGCTGCTTGGCTTTATCGCAAGCACCGAGGGCGATGCCTGCCGGTGGGTTGACCATCTCTATCTGCGCCCCGCCTGGGTCGGCCTGGGCATAGGCTCGGCCCTGCTGCGACCACTGATCGCCGGCCAGACCCGGGATCTGCGGCTCTACACCTTCCAGCAAAACCTCGGCGCGCGGCGCTTCTACGAGCGCTTCGGCTTCGTGGCCATCGCGTTCACGGATGGCAGCGGCAACGAGGAGCGCTGCCCGGATGTGCTGTACGAGCGGCCGGCGGCAGCCATGCCGCGCTGAACCGTCATCTCGCCGTCATCGAAGCGCCGCAATCGCCGCCGATGATGCGCAGCATGAGGCTGCCCGCGCACACCGATATCGAGGTCGACGAGGCCCCGCCGCTGCAGCGTTTTCTGCGCGTGGCCATCGTCACCGAAACCTACCCGCCCGAGGTCAACGGCGTGGCGCGCACCATCGCCTGCCTGGTCGAGGGCCTGCGGGCGCGCAATCATGCGGTGCAGCTGGTGCGGCCGCGCCAGTTGAAGGGCGAGCAGTCGGATGGCGACGACGAGCGCTTCCACGAGGTGCTGATGCGCGGCCTGCCGATCCCGCGCTACCCGCATCTGCGCATGGGCGTGGCTTCGAAGAAGAGCCTGGTCAATCTGTGGACGCTGCGGCGTCCCGACATCGTCCACATCGCCACCGAGGGCCCGATGGGCTGGTCGGCGCTGCAGGCCGCCAGCTATCTGAAGCTGCCGATCTGCTCGGACTTCCGCACCAACTTCCACGCCTACAGCAAGCATTACGGCGTCGGCTGGCTGCACAAGCCCATCATGGTCTATCTGCGCAAATTCCATAACAAGACGCAGTGCACCATGGTGCCCGATGCCGGCCTGCGCCAGCAGCTCGACGAGCTGGGCTTCAAAGGCGTCAGCGTGGTGGCGCGCGGCGTCGACACCGCGCTGTTCAACCCGCTGCGGCGCAGCGCCGCGCTGCGCGAGAGCTGGGGCGCCGGTGCCGACGATCCGGTGGTCCTGCATGTGGGCCGGCTCGCGGCCGAGAAGAACCTGGCCACGCTGGCCGAGGCCTTCGAGGCCTTCCGCCAGGTGCAGCCGCGCGCGCGCCTGGTGCTGGTCGGCGACGGGCCGGCGCGCAAGCAGCTGCAGGAGCGCTTGCCCGAGGCGATCTTTGCCGGCATGCGCCATGGCGAGGACCTGGCCGCCCACTACGCCAGCGCCGACGCCTTCATCTTCCCCAGCATCACCGAGACCTTTGGCAATGTCACGCCCGAGGCCATGGCCAGCGGCTTGGCGGTGCTGGCCTATGACTACGCGGCCGCCTCCCAGCTGATCAAGCCCGGCCACAACGGCCTGCTGGCACCCTTCGGCAACGGCCCCGAGTTCCTGAACCAGGCCGCCGAGCTGGCACGCGAGCCCGCGGCGCTGCGGGCGATGGGCCAGGCCGCCCGGCTGACCGCCGAGGCGCAGAGCTGGGCCGGCATCGTCGCCAATGTCGAGAACATCTACGCGGCGGTGATCGACGGCCGGGCCCTGCCCGCCGCTCCGGCGCGCGCCGACATCGCGGCCGCTCAACCCGGTTGCTGAAGCCCGATCGAGGCCCGGCGCCAGCGCATCAGCGCCAGCATCACCAGCGCGATCAGGCTGCCGAACACCGTCATCAGCGGCAGCAGCGGCGCATCCAGTGCCAGCGCGCCGGCATAGAGGGCCAGCATGCCCAGGATGCTCAGGTTCTCGTTGAAGCCCTGCACGGCGATCGAGCGCCCGGCCGTCAGCAGCTGGTAGCCGCGATGCTGCAGCAGCGCATTCATCGGCACCACCAGCAGGCCGCCGACCGCGCCGACCAGGGCCAGCAGCGGCAGGGCCAGCGCAAAGGCATCGACCCAGGCCAGCCCCGCCATCAGCAGGCCCAGCAGCACGCCCAGCGGCAGCACCCGCAGCGCCCGCGTCAGCGGCACCCAGCGCCCGGCAGCAGCAGCGCCGACCACAACGCCGACCGCCACCACCGCCTGCAGATAGGCGCTGCGATCCAGCCCCAGCTGCAAGACCTGCTGTGCCCAGCGCAGCACCGCGAACTGCAGCGTCGCACCGACACCCCAGAACAGGGTCGTCACCGCCAGCGACACGCCGCCCTCGGCATCGCGCCACAGCGCCCGGTTGGCGCGCACGAAATCACGCAGCAGCGCGACGGGCCGCAGGCTGGCGCTGCGGGCATAGCGGGCGCCGCTGTCGGGCACACCCAGCTGCGCCACGGCGGCCAGGCCGTAGAGCAGCAGCAACAAGGCCAGCGAGGCGCTCAGCGAAGACGCAAGCCCCGGCAGCGCCACCAGCGAGGCCAGCAGCGCGCGCAGCCCCTCGCTGACCAGTGCCCCGCCCAGCACCGTGCCCAGCAGCGCCGCGCCGACGATGGACACCTCCAGCCAGCTGTTGGCCGCCACCAGCTGGCGCGGTGCCACCAGCTCGGTCACCAGCCCGTACTTGGCCGGCGCATAGCAGGCCGCGCCCAGACCCACCACCGCATAGGCCGCCACCGGATGCAGTCCGGCCAGCAGCGCCACCAGCCCCAGCATCTTGACCCCGTTCATCCAGGCCATCAGCCGCGCCTTCGGCAGCGCATCGGCCAGCGGCCCGACCCAGGGCGCCAGCAGCACATAGGAAATCGTGAACGAGAACTTCAGGAGCGGCGCCCACCAGGCGGGCAGGCCCTGCTCGTGCAGCAGCGCGATCGTGACGATCAGCAGCGCGTTGTCGGCCAGCGCCGAGGCGAACTGCGCGGCGATCAGCAGATGAAAACCCGGCGGCATGCGCATGGCCGCCATTGGCGCCGACGCAGATGCCAGGGCGATGACGCCGGCGTGACGCTTTGACGACGGCCGCAGCACCGGGCCTGTCACTATGATGCGCCGACCATTCAGCCCCGCGACTGACGATGAACACGCCCACCGCAAGCTTCGCCACCCCGGCCGACGACCACGGCCTGATCTGCGGCTATCTGTTCCAGGCCGGCCAGCCGGCCCGGCCCGTGGACACGCAGGCGGCCCAGCAATGGCTGCATCGCGGCGCGAGTGCCAGCGAGGCCGACTTCATCTGGCTGCATTTCAACCTGACCCATACCAGCGCCCATGGCTGGCTGCGCGCCCACACCAGCCTGCCGCACGACTTCCACCAGTCGCTGCGCGAGGGCTCACGCTCGACCCGCATCACGCGGCTGGGCGAGCGGCTGATGGCGGTGATCAACGATGTGACCTTCGACTTCTCCTTCGACCCCGAGAACGTCGCGACCCTGTGGCTGAGTCTGGAGCCGGGCCTGGTGGTCAGCGCCCGGGTGCAGCCGCTGCGCTCGGTGGACCGGCTGCGCCGCGCGGTCGGCGCCGGCGACGCGATCGTCAGCCCGGTGGCCCTGCTGGAGCATCTGCTCAGCGACCAGGCCGACGAGCTGCAGCACATCGTGCGCAGCGCCAGCGACAAGGTCGACGATATCGAGGACGCGATGCTGGCACGGCGCAACAAGCTGCAGGGCGGCGACGAGCTGGCGCGGCTGCGCCGCCTCTCGGTGCGGCTGCAGCGTCTGCTGGCGCCCGAGCCGGGCGCGCTGCTGCGCCTGCTGGCCAACCCGCCGGCCTGGCTCAATGCCGAGGAGCGCGACCGGCTGCGCCGCGTCAACGACGAGTTCGCGGTGGCGCTGCGCGACATCGTCTCGCTGCACGAGCGGGTCAAGCTGCTGCAGGACGAGTCGGCCTCCCAGGTGGCCGAGCAGAACAATCGCAGCCTGTTCACGCTGACCATGGTCACCGTGCTGGCCCTGCCCATCAATCTGTTCGCCGGCCTGATGGGCATGAATGTCGGCGGCATCCCGCTGGCCGATCATGCGCACGGCTTCTGGCTGATGCTGCTGCTGATCGCCTCCTTCACCGCGCTGGCGGCCTGGCTGGCGCTGCGCCGGTTGACGAATCGCCAGCGCTGATTCACCCATGGACCCGACCCGCGAGATCTTCGAGCTCGGCGACTGGCGTGTCGATGCCGCCGGCAACCGCCTGCAGCGCGGCGCCGAGGTCCGGCCGTTGCGCCACAAGGCCATGGCTCTGCTGGTGTTGCTGGCCAGCCGGCCCGGCGAGACCGTGGGCCGCGAGGAGATCATCGACACGATCTGGCAGGGCAACCGCTTCGTCGCCCCCAAGGCCATCAACACCGCCGTCTGGACCATACGCCAGGCCCTGGGCGACGACCCCGAAGCGCCGCGCTATCTGGAGACCATCGCGAAGAAGGGCTACCGGCTGATCGCGCCGGTACGTGCGCTGCCGCCGCCGCAGGTCATGGCACCGCCGATCCCAGCGCCCGCGCCGACGACAGCACTGCCCGCGCCGCGCTGGCCGCTGCTGGCCGGCCTGCTGGTGCTGGCCGGCCTCCTCGCCGTCTGGTGGCTGCGGCCGGGCGACATGGCGCCCGCAGCCCTGCCCGAGGCCAGGCCGCTGACGCACCAGCCCGGCTATGAATACCTGGGCCAGCTCTCGCCCGACGGCCGGCTGCTGGCCTTCGCCTGGTGGCAGGGCCAGGGCGGGGGCCGGCTGTATCTGCGCCCGGCCACCGAGCTGGACGCCGCGCCGCAGGCACTCAGCCCCGAGGGCCTGGATGTGCAGGGCCTGAGTTGGTCACCGGACAGCAGCGCCATCGCCTATATCGCCGCGAGCGCCGACGGGCAGTGCCAGCTCCGGGTCTACCGCCTGAGCGAGCGAACGCAGGCGCTGGCGCGCTGCAGCGCGCTGTTCACGCCCAGCGTCGCCTGGTCGCCCGACGGCCGCAGCATCGCCTTCAGCGCCGAGGCCGAGGGGGTCGGCGGCCTGTTCCTGGTGGCCCCCGATGGCAGCGGCCTGCGGCGCCTGAGCAGCGCCCCGCCGGCCGCGATGCCGGACCACCAGCCGAGTTGGTCGCCCGATGGCCGGCGTCTGGTGTTCGCCCGCCAGGATCCGGCCGACGGCAGCCGCGATTTCTACGAGACCGGCCTGGACGGCCGGGTGCAGCGCCTGAGCCAGCTGCGCCTGTACCCGCTGCATGGCCTGACCCATGCCGAGAACGGCCGCGACCTGATCTTCTCGACGACCTGGCAGGACAGCCGGGTGCTGATGCGCTGGCAGCGCGAGACCGGGCAGGCCTTGCCGCTGGGCCTGGAGGGCAGCGCGCCACTGCGCAGCGCCGGCGGCCCGCTGGTCTATGCGCTGATGCGCTCGCACATCGGCATCGCACGGCTGGACTGGGGCGCCGGCGCGCAGCCGCAGCGCCTGCCCGGCGCGGTGGTCAACGACCGCGCCCCGACCGCCGATCCGGCGACCGGTGGCCTGTTCTTTGTCTCGGCACGCTCCGGCCGGGCCGAGCTGTGGCGCTCCGAGCCCCGAGGCGGCCAAGACGGCCGGACTCGGGGGCTGACCCAGCTCGACCTCCAGCCCGCCGCGCCGGCCGCCTCGCCGGGCGGCGAGCGGCTGGCCTTTCTCGGCAATTGCGGGCCCGGCAAGCGAGCCGGCCTGTGCCTGCTCGATGTGGCCAGCGGGCAAGTTCGGCCGCTGGCGGCCGACGCGGCGCAGTACGGCCGGCCCAGCTGGCATCCGAGCGGCAGCGAGGTCTGGGTGGCCAGCGACCGCGGCGGGCGCTGGCAGCTCTGGCGCTTCGACCTGGCCGGCAGCCCGGCCGCCACGCCGCTGGACACCGAGCGGCCACCCGGCCCGGCACTGCAGTGGACGGCCGACGGCAGCGCCCTGTTCTACCAGGCCCGCTTCAGCCACGAGCTGCGCCGGCGCCCGCTGGCGGGCGGGCCCGAGCAGCCGATGGCGGCCGCCGTGCCGGAGGGCGAAGCCCTGCTGGACTGGCGGCTGGGGCCGCAGGGGCTGGTGCTGCTGACCCGCGGCAGCCAGGCCGAGTATTTCCGCCGCCTCGATCTGGCCGGCGAGCGCCCGGCCCAGCTGCTCAGCAGCCATGCGCTGGGCAGCTTTCCGGAGCGGGCCAGCTTCGCGCTGGCCGCCGATGGCTGCGCCTGGGTGGAGCTGGCCCACACCGCCGTGGCCGATCTGATGCAGGCGCGCTGAACCCGGCGACGCACGCAAGTGCTTGTCGGGCCATAAGAAATATTTTTTGGACAGGGTTTGGAGCGGACCGGGCTTGTGGCTCCGGCCCGGCTCGCGGCCTACTGAAGGTTGGCTGCCGGGACGGGCTCGGCGGCCGCTGGCAGGAGGCCTGGGTGCGGGACGATCACGATGGCGGTTCACGCAGCTGGTGCCTGCGGCTGAGCCTGATGGCCGCGACGCTGGGCGCGCTGGCCTGCGGTGGCGGCGGCGGCGGCCCGGCGCCGGTCGACCCGGAGCAGCAGCCGACGGCACCGGCACCCGCCGATGCCGACATCACGCTGCTGATGATGGGCAACAGCCACACCTCGCTGAACGCCCTGCCCCGGCAACTGGAGGCCTTGCTGCGCGCCGGCCTGCCCGGCAAAAGCGTGGCCGCCACCGAGGCGCCGGGCTGGATGTTCCTCGACCAGCGGCTGGCCGATGCCGCTTCGATGGCCTTGCTGCGCGGCCGGCGCTGGACGGTGCTGGTGCTGCAGGCGCAGAAGTACAGCACCACCGGCCAGAACAGCTACTCGACCAGCGTGGCCCAGAGCCTGATCCGGGTGGCCCGCGAGCTCGGCGCGATGCCGGTGATGTTCCCGGAATGGCCCCGCCTGGGTGTGGCCGAGACCGAGCGCATCTACGCGCTGCACGCCGGCATCGCGCGCCAGCAGCCGGCCTGCGTGGCCCCGATCGGCCAGGCCTGGGAGCTCGCCCTGCAGCGCCACCCGGCCCTGGTTCTGCATGCCGGCGACGGCAACCACTCCGCCCCGGCCGGCGCCTATCTGACCGCGCTGATGCTCTACACCACCCTCACCGGCGCCTCGCCGCTGGCCCTGCCCGCGCTGGCCAATAACGGCGTGCCCGCCGAGCAGCAGGCCCTGCTGCGCCAGGTGGCGGCCGACGCGGCGGCGGCCACC
>NZ_JAQOWX010000079.1:0-28352 GCF_028462495.1 Paucibacter sp. XJ19-41 | reverse complement strand
CGCCCAGCAGGGCCGCGACGATGAGGAGCGAGCCAACCGCGCGCATCAGCGCACCGCCTGCGACAGGTACTGCAGCATATTGTCGGCCGCCGACAGCACCTTGGTGTTCATCTCGTAGGTGCGCTGGGCGGCGATCATGTCGACCATCTCTTCGACCACCTGCACGTTCGAGCCTTCCAGCGCGCCCTGCTTGAGCTTGCCCAGGCCATCGGCCCCCGGCACACCCTCGGTCGGGGCGCCGCTGGCAGTGGTTTCCTGATAGATGTTGTCGCCCAAGGCCAGCAGGCCGGTCGGGTTGACGAAGCTCGTCAGGCGCAGCTGGCCCAGCTCGGTCGGCGCGGCGGCGCCTGCCACGGTGGCGCTGACGGTGCCGTTCTCGGCAATCGTGATCGCGGTGGCATTGGCCGGCACGGTGATCTCGGGCTGCAGGCGCAGGCCCTGGGCATTGGTCAGACGGCCTTCCGAGTTGACCTGCAACTGGCCGGCGCGGGTGTAGGCCGGGCGGCCGTTCGGGCCCTCGACCTGCAAAAAGCCCTGGCCGACGATGGCCACATCCATGCTCTGGCCGGTGGTCTGCAGGCTGCCGCTGGTGAAGACTTTTTGCGTGCCGACCATGCGCGTGCCATTGCCCAGCTGCACGCCGGCCGGCGCGGCCGCACCGTCCTCGCCGGCGGCGCCGGGCTGGCGTTCGACCTGGTAGAACAGGTCCTCGAACATCACCCGGTCGCGCTTGAAGCCCACCGTGTTGACATTGGCCAGGTTGTTGGCGATGGCCTGCAGCTTGGCGTCTTGCGCCTGCACGCCGGTCTTGCTGATCCACATTGCTGGGTTCATCGTGTACTCCTGTGTTTCTTACTCACGCACCAGGCGGTTGCCTGCGTCGGCCATGCTGTCGGCGGCCTTGAACAATTTCATCTGCAGCTCGAAGTCGCGCGCCAGGCTCATGGTCGTGACCATCTCCTCGACGGCCGAGACATTGCTGGACTCGAGCCGGCCGCTGCCGACGCGCACCGTCTCATCGACCGCCAGCGCCGCGCCGTCGCGGCCGACCAGCAAGCCGGCCTCGTTCTTGATCAGCTGCGCGAACTCGGGCTTGACGAGCTTGAGCTTGTCGACCGGCTGCAGCTCGGCGGTGCCGGGCGTCTGGATCGAGATCGTGCCGTCGGCGCCGATCTCGACCTTGCTGTGCGGCGGCAGATTGATCGGCCCGCCGTCGCCCAGCACCGGATGCTTGCCCAGCAGCAGATTGCCCTCGGCATCCAGCGTGAAGTTGCCGGCGCGGGTATAGGCCTCGCCGGCTTGATTGCCTTGGCCATACTGCACGGCGAACAGGCCCTGGCCCTGCAGCGCGACATCGAGCTCGCGCCCGGTTTCGCGCTGCGTGCCCTCGCGGGCGCTGACCACATCGCTGACCAGCTCGTTCAGATGCCGGGCCGCGTAGCCGTAGCCCTCGACCTGGCGAGCGTTGGACTGCTCGATATTGGCGCGAAAGCCCGGCGTCTCCAGATTGGCCAGATTGTTGGCATGCACCTGCTGAGCGCGCTGCACGCGCTCGGCGCCGCTCATCACGGTGTAGATCAGAGCGTCCATGTCAGCGCCCGCCCGGCCGCCCGAAGGGCGCTGAACGCCCCCTCGGGGGGCAATGAACGAAGTGAGTGTGGGGGCTCATGTTCAGACCGCCTGCATCAGGTTCTGCATCATCTCGTTCTCAGCCGAGATGACCTTGGTGTTGGCCTGGTAGTTGCGCTGGGCCGACATCAGATTGACCAGCTCGCCAGTCATGTCGACGTTGGACTGCTCGATCGCAGCGACGGTCAGCTTGGAGGCCGTGGCCGAGCCGGGGCGCGAGAACAGCGCGGCGCCGGTGGCGTCATTGGCCTCCCAGCTGGTGTCGTTGACGGCCTGCAGCGCGTTCTCGTTGGCGAAAGTCGCCAGTGCCAGGGTGCCGACGGTCTGCTTCTTGCCGTTGCTGTAGCTGGCGACGATGCTGCCGTCATCGGTGATCGCGGTGCCGGTCAGCGTGCCGGCAGCATAGCCATCGGCGGTGTTGGTCAGCGTCGTCGTGTCACCGGCGTACTGGGTCGTGCCCTGGTAGTCGATATCGACGCTCAGCGGCGCGGCGCCGCCGGCGATGGCCACCGGGCCGAAGGTCACCGGTGCGAGCGGGCCGGTCAGCTTGCCGTTGCCGTCAAAGCCCAGCGCCTGTGTGGCCGGCTGCATCGCGCCGTCGAAGCTGTAGCGCACCGTCACCGCATTGGCGGCGGTCTTGACAAAGTACTGGGTCACCTTGTGCACGCTGCCCAGCGAGTCATGCACGACCGAGGTGATGGAGCTGTTGAAGGTGGTCGGGTCATTGGCATTGAAGGCCGGCAGCGGGCCGGGCGCGCCGGGCACGGTCCAGTCGGCCGACAGATTGCCGTTGAATGCCAGCTTGGTGCTGGCTTCGGCGCCGATCTGGCCGGTCGGCACCTTCAGATCGCCCAGCGCCCCCAGGCCTGCGCCCGGGACCGGCTTGCCGGCGGCATCGACCACCACGCCATAGCCCTGGGCCTTGCGGCCGTTGGCATCGACGACGAAGCCGTCTTTGTCGACATTGAAGATGCCCACGCGGGTGAAGACCTGCTGGCCGGAATCATCCTTGACGGCGAAGAAGCCGCGGCCCTGGATCATCGCGTCCATGCCGCGGCCGGTGTTGAACAGGCCGCCACTCTTCTCGATGCTTTGCGACATCGAGCTGAGCTCGGCGCCGTTCATCTGCGTGCCCGAGTACATGGCCGAGAAATTGGCGCGGCTGGATTTGAAGCCGTAGGTGCCGGAGTTGGCGATGTTGTTGCTGATGGCTTCCAGGCTGCCGCTGACCGCGTTGATGCCCGAGCGTGCGATTTCGAAACTCATGATGTGCCCTTCGCGTGAATTTAGGAATTGGCCGCGGCGCGGCCCTTGAATTGGGTGATGGCGGCCGGCGTGATCTCGCCCAGCGCGCCCAGCTGCAGCAAGGCGCCGCCGTCGCCGGTCAGGCGCACGCTGCGCAGCTCGGCGACCACCTCGACCGCCGTGGCCTGCTTGGATTCGTTCTCGATGCGCACCTGGTAGCTGCCGCTGGCCAGGCCCAGCGCGGCCGGGTCCAGCTTGTAGCTGTTGGCGCCGGCGGTGCGCGGGCCCAGATCGATGCGCTTCTCGACGCCGTCGGCGCCCTTGAGCACCAGCGTGGCCGGGTTGGCATTGCCGTCCAGCGTGAAGTGGGTGTCGACCGGCTGCTTGTCGAGCTTGAGCTGCTCGACGCGCGCCTGCACGGTGGAGCCGACCTGGGCACCCAGGGTCAGCATCTGCAGGCTGGACAGCATGCCGGCATTGCTGGCGCCCTGCGCGGTCAGCTGCTGCAAGGTCTCCATCTGGCTCAGCTGGGTCAGCTGGTTGACGAACTCGCTGGGGTCGGTCGGCTCCAGCGGGTTCTGGTTCTTGATCTGGGCCACCAGCAAGGTGGTGAACAGCTGCGAGACCTCGCCATTGCTGCCGACGGCCTTGCTGGCCGCGCCCGCGCTGTTGCTGCTGGTGTCGTTCGTGACCGCGCTCATTGGCCTTCTCCCAGGCGCAGCAGCGACTGCTGCATCGCCTTGACACGGCCCAGCACCTCGACATTGGTCTCGAAGGCGCGTGAGGCCGACATCATGTCGGTCATCTCGGCGACCGGATTGACGTTCGGATAGAACACCTCGCCGGCCTCGTTGGCCAGCGGATGCTCGGGCTCGTAGACCTTGCGCAGCGGCTCCTCGCTCTCGACCACGTCCAGCACCTGGACGCGGCTGCCGGCCAGCTGCTGCTCGCCCAGGCCCTCGCGGGCGGCCAGCGCGGCGAACACCGGCTTGCGGGCCCGGTAGGTGTCGGCCTCGGAGCCCGAGGCCGATTGCGCATTGGCCAGATTGCTGGCGATGGTGTTCAGACGCGTGGTCTGGGCCGACATGGCCGAGCCCGCGATCTGGCTGATTTGCTTGAATGACATCGCCGCTCCTTACTGTCCGTTGATGGCCTTGGCCAGGCCTCTGAGCTTCATGTTCAGAAAGGTCAGGCTGGTCTGGAAATCCGAGGCGTTCTGCGAGAACGCCGCCTGCTCGACGCCCAGCTCCACCGTGTTGCCGTCCTGGGCCGCATGGAAGGGCACGCGATACTGCAGGTCCTCGCCTTCGGTATCGAGCAGCAGGCCGTCGCGGTTGTCCTGATGGGCCTGGCGCAGGGTGGCGGCAAAATCAATGTCTCGCGCCTGATAGCCGGGTGTGCTCTCATTGGCGATGTTGGAGGCCAGCACCTTGGTGCGCTCGGCGCGCAAACGGAGCGCGTCGGCGTGCTGGCCCATCGCCTTGCTGAAATCAATACTCATGCTTTGTTCCCCAAGAAATCTGATGCTGGCCAGCATGCTGGCCGTGACTATCGGCGATGTCGGCGCTGCCGTGACACGCGGTCTCGTCGACAGCGTGAACGAATTCGCCGAGCGGCTTGTGTTGGAGCAGGCCCAGCGCCAGGGCTGGCTGGAACCGCAGCTGCGCCTGACGCCGACGGCCAAGCCCAGCAGCGCGCCGCCCTGCCCCAGTGGCTGGCAGATCGAGGCGCTGGACACCCGCTATCTGAGCCGGCTGCGCTTCTCCGCCCACTGCCCGGACCGTGCGGCGGCGCCCCAGCAGGTGCTGCTGCTGCGCGGCCAGCTCAGCGCCGAGGTGCTGGTGGCGGCCCAGGCGCTGCGCCCCGGCCAGCTGATCACCGAGAGCGATGTGCTGCTGGAGCGGCGTGACATCACGAACGCGCCCGAGGCGCTGTCGCAATTCGATGCGGTGCTGGGCCAGAGCCCGCGCACCAGCCTGCGGCCGGGCCAGCTGCTGCTCAGACGCCAGCTGCAGGCGGCGCTGCTGATCAAGCGCGGCCAGAAGGTCAGCATCGTCGCGCGCAACGGCGGCATCGAGGTGCAGGCGGCCGGCGAGGCGCTGGACGCCGGCGCGCTGGGCGCGCAGATCCGCGTGCGCAATCTGGCCAGCGGCCGCATCATCAGTGCGCGCGTGCTGGACGAGGCTCAGGTCGAACCGGCCCTGCGCTGAAGCCGGCATCATCGCCCACCCGCCTTGATGCGCTGGGCCGTCGCGGCCAGCTTGTCGGCATAGGCCGGGTCGGTCGCATAGCCGCCTTGCTGCAGCGCCCGGCCATAGGCCTGGGCGTCGGCGCCGGTCTGCAGCGCAGCCTGGTAGCGCGGGCTGTTCAGCAGCAGTTGGGCAAAGTCGTTGAAGGCCTGGGCCGGTCCGGCATAGCTGCGGAAGCCCTCGCGGCGCTTGCTCGGCGAGCCCTGCTCGTACTCGGTGGTCAGCACCTCGGCGACCTCGCCGCGCCAGCTCGCGCCGGCCTTCAGCGCGAACAGATTGTGGCTGTCGCTGCCGTCGCTGCGGCGTATCGGCTTCTGGCCCCAGCCCGATTCCAGCGCCGCGTGGGCGGCCAGCACCTCGGGCGCGACGCCCAGGCGCTGGCCGGCCTGCTCGGCCAGCGGCGCGATCTCGCGCAGGAACTCCTGCTGGCTCGGGCTGGGTGCGGCGGCATTGTTCTCGACGGGCTCCCCGCTGGCCTGCAGCTGATGCCACAGACCTTCGGGGCTCAGCGCCGCGGCGCGCAGCGGCGCCGCTGTCGACGTGCTGCCGCTGCCGTTCTCGATGAACTGGCTGACCTCGCCATGCAGCTGCCGATACAGGCCGGAGAACTCGCCGCCGGCGCGCACCGCGCCGCCGGCCGGCAGGGCCGGAAAGCCGGCGCCGATCTTGAAATCAGCATTCAGCATAGGTGGCCTCCTCGACGCCCAGCACCCGCTGCATCAGTGCATGCTGGTCGGTGATCAGCTGGCAGTTGCGCAGGTTCAGGGCCTTGCACTCGATGACTTGCTGCTCCAGGCCTTGCCAGGCGGCCGCCAGCGTCTGGGCGCTGGCGCCCGACAGGCGCTGCAGCAAGGCCTCGACACTGGGCTTGCTGTTGCGGCCCAGCAGGGCCAGCAGCAGCTCGCTGCGCACCGCGCGGCGCTGGTCGAGTTGCTCGACCAGCGCCACGATGTCGGCGGCCAGCGCGCCGAGCTGCTCGCTGCGGTGGCGCAGCGCGGCCTGGAACTGTTCTTCGAGCAGCTCGCGCAGGCGGGCATAGGCCGAGCGATCCGCATGCAGATCGCGCAGCAGCCGCGCCAGCACCTCGGCAACCTTGCTCATCCCCGCCCCCCGTGGAAGCGCTGGATCAGCTTGGCCAGACGGCCGGCGTCGAAGGTGATCTCGCCGCGGGCCAGGGCCTCGCGCAGCATGTCCACCTTGGCCTGGTCGATCTCGGGCATCTCGGCCAGCGCCGCCTTGGCCAGCTGCAAGGTGCTGGACTCCAGCGCCGCGTCGACGGCCGTGGCCGAGCCCAGCACGGCCGGCGCGGCCTCGCGGGTCTTGCCGATCGAGCCGATCTCGTTCTTCTCGGCCAGCTTGTCGAGCGGCTGGCCGTTCTGTCCTGTGACTCTCATACGATCACCTCTTGCTTTGGTACGCATGGCCGGCCCTCAGTTCGCCGGCTGGCTTTGCAGGACCCGGCGCAGCTCGCGCATGGCCTCGGGGGTTTCGGCGCTCAGGCCGTCGGCGACGGGCAGACTCTGGCGCGGCGCGCCGAACATCGAGGCCATCAGCTGCGACTGACGGTGCGTCAGCACCATCAGCTCGATGCGGCGGTTGATGGCCGCGTTCGGATCGCGCTCGTCCAGCGGCGCGGCGTCGGCCATGCCGCTGACCTGCATCACGCTGCGCTCGGCCATGCCGCCTTCGAGCAGATGAAAGCGCGCCGCCATCGCGCGGTGGCTGGACAGCGCGGTGTTGGAGAAGGCACCGATGCTGCGGCCGCGGTATTGCGAGGCGTCGGTATGGCCGACGATCAGCAGCGGGTTGTCGACCTTGGCGAACACCGCACCGAGCTTGCGCAGCAGTGCGCGAAAGCGCTGGTTGGGCACCGAGCTGCCGCGGTCGAACATGCCCTCGGCATCGGTGTCGTGCAACATCAGGCGCAGGCCTTGCGGCGTGATCGCGGTCTGCAGATTGCCTTGCAGGCCCTCCTCGGCGCTGGCACGCTCGATCAGGCGCACCAGGTCGCGGAATTCGGCCGGGCTCTCGTAGTGCTTGACGGCCTCCGGGTCGTCGAGATTCTCGCTGCGGCCACGCATCAGCTCCTGCTCGCGCGCCGGCACCGGGTGGCGCTCGATCAGGCTGCCCTTCATGCCAGCGGCGATGGCATTGCTGGTGCCACTGCCCTCGCCCAGCATCTTGCTGCCATTGCTTTGCAGCACCTGCTGCATCGCCTCGGTCTCGCGCGAGGCCAGCAGCCACAGCACCAGGAACAGGCACAGCAGGGCCAGGCAGAAGTCGGCGAAGGCGACCTTCCAGGCGCCACCGTGGGCCTCGTCGTCATGCTTGCGCGCCGAGCGCTTGACGATGGTCTGGTGGTGGTCGGCCTTGGCACCGACCTTGCTACTAGGCTGCACGGCGCTCTCCAGGCATGCGGTCGGTGGCGCGGCGGCGCGGTGTCGCCTCGGCATCGCCGGCGTCCTGCATCTTGTCGATCCAGCCCTCCAGCACCGCGAAGCTGGGCTTGATGTTCAGCTGCACCAGGCGGCGACCGGCGTCAATTGCCAGCAGCGGCGGCTTGCCCGAGACATGGGTGACCAGCACGACCTTGACCGATTCCATCGCCGCCATCTCTTCGTGGACCTGCTGCTTCATCATATTGCTCAGCGGGTCCAGCACCGCGTAGCAGAAGAAGATGCCGATGAAGGTGCCGACCATGGCCGCAGCCACCATCAGCGCGATCTGGCCGGTGTCGGCACCCTCGGCCACCGAGCTCATCGCCATCACGATGCCCAGCACGGCGGCCAGGATGCCGAAGCCCGGCATCGCCTCGCCGATCTTGTGCAGCGACTTGGAGGGCTGGGCCAGCTCGTCATGGATGGCCTCGAGCTCCTGCTCCAGCACGCCCTCGAGCTCGTGCGCATTGATCTTGCCCATGGCCATCAGGCGGAAGTTGTCGACGATGAAGTGCAGCAGCTTGGGCTCGTCCAGGATCAGCGGATAGCGCTTGAACAGCGCGCTCTCATGCGGCGCCTCGACGTGGGCGTCCAGCGCCTTCAGGCCGCCGGCCGCCGTCTGCAGCAGCTCATACATCAGCAGCAGCAGCTGGCGCTGGAATTCCTCGCCGGCCTTGCGCGGCAGCATCACCTTCTTGAGCTGCAGCACCATCTCAGACAGCACATGCTTGGGATTGCCCAGCACGATGGCGCCCAGGCCGGCGCCCAGGATGATCAGCAGCTCGACCGGCTGCCAGATCACCTTGAAGCTGCCGCCGTGCAGCATGAAGCCGCCGAAGACACAGCCCAGCACGATGACGATTCCAATGAACGGCTGCATGGTTGTTGCTACTTTCTTGAGTCAGGCTTGCTGCAGGAAGGTTTTCATCTTCCGCAGCGCGCCCTTGTTGATCTGCGAGACGCGCGCCTCGGTGAGGTCCAGCACCGCGGCGATTTCCTTCAGGCTGGCGTCGAATTCGTAATAAAGCTGGATGACCTTCTGCTCGCGCTCGTCCAGGCTGGTCAGCGCCTGCTCGATGCTGCGGCTGATCATCAGCTGGGCCTCGGGCGTGCGGCTCTCGCTGGGCAGATTGCTGAGCTCCTGGACCAGCTCGTCAAAGCTGGCCAGCTCCTCGGCCACCTCGGCCTGCTGGTAGGCCGACCAGGCCTGCGGCGTCAGCTTCAGATGCCCGAGGATCTCGGCCTCGCTGGGCTCGTGGCCGAGCTTGCGGGTCAGCGCGCGCAGCGCGTCGCGCAGCTTGTGGCTGTCCTGGCGCACCGAGCGCGGCCGCCAGTCCTGGCGCCGCAGCTCGTCGAGGATGGCGCCGCGCACGCGCAGCGCGGCAAACGCGCCGAAGGCCTCATCGGGCTCGCCATAGCGGCGCAGCGCTTCGAGCAGGCCCATCAGGCCGATCTGCTCCATGTCCTCGCGGTCCATCACCGCGCTGGCCTGCGCATTGAGCTGGCGCGCGATGCGCTTGACCAAGGGGGCATACGCGCGCAGCTGGCGCTGCTCGAAGTCGGGCCCCAGGCCGGCATGCGCGGCATGGGCGGCCTGATTCAGCTCGGCGTAGGCGGTGGCTTGCATGGCGCGGTCGGCTGGGCTTACTCGATGATCAGCTTGCCGATCAGGGCTTCGGCAAACGGCGGCTCGCGCTGCTCGGCCGCATAGTTGGCCTGGTAGGCCTTGTTCAGCTCATCGGCGAACTGCGCCACCGTCATGCCTTGTGCCGTCTCCACCGTGTACTCGGACAGCGCCTTGACCGCGATCGTGCGCAGCAGCGGCAGATGCTCCTTGGCGCGCTTCTCCTGCTCGGGCAGCGCCTTGAACACGACGTCGATGGCCATGTAGTGCGAGACCGTCTCGCCGGCACGGCCGCGCAGCATGATCAGCACCTTGTCCAGAGTCACGTATTTGTAGTCGGGCGCCGGTTTGGCCGGTGCTTCGGCGACGGCCTTGCCGGACTTGTCGGGGCTCGGCGCCTTGTTGGCCATGCTCCACCAGACGGCGGCGCCGGCGCCGGCCGCAGCCAGCAGGCCCACCAGGGCCACGATCAGAATCAGTTTGAAATTTTTCATGGGCTTGTCCGTCGGTTCAGGCCGGGGTGTCGGCGGCGGTCAGCGAGCTCGCGAAGGCGCGGGCGGCGGCCTCGTCCTCATGCAGAGCGCGGCCCGGGCGGCGTTGCTGATCGCGTTGGTCCTGGGCCTGCTGCTGGGAGGGCTGCTGCTGCGCATCGCGGCCGGCCTGGCGTGCGTCGTCACCGCCGCGTGCGGTCTGCGTCACCTGCACCGTCACCTCGCCGCTGTGGCGCTGCACCAGGTCCTGGCGCAGGCTGTCGCTGACCTGATGCAGCTGGCGCGCCACCTCGCCGTGGCTGGCGCTCATGCGCACCTGCAGCTCGCCGGCCTGCTGGCGGATCGCGATCTCGACCTGGCCCAGCATCGGCGGGTCCAGCTTGATCACGGCCTGCTCGCTGCGGGCGGCGATCTGCAGCTGCAGCCGGTCGCCCAAGGCCTGCAGCAGCGGCTGCTGCCATTGGGTGGGTTCGCCCTTCAGCACCAGCGCAGGCGCGGGGCCGGCCTCGCCGGTCGGCAGCACCGCCGCAGCGACGACCGCCACCGGCCTGACGCCGTCGATGCCGCTCGGCGCCGACAGTGTGAGCGCCGCTTCGAAGCTGGCCGACGGCGCACTGTCCGCCGTGCTGACGGACTTGGCACCGATGGCGGCGGTTGGGAGTGCGGTCAGCAGTTTTGACTCGGCCGCTGCGGCGGACGGCTTGTCGGGCACGGCGGCGGCGGTCGGAGCGACAGGCAGCGACGGCATGCCGGCTGCCGGCATGGCCGCAGCCTGCGCCGCTACCGGAGGCTGCCACAGACCCAACGCCGCCAGCACATGGCTGGACTGGGCCTCCAGAACCGGCTCGGCCGCGCTCTGATCGGTTTCAGTTTCTTGCCCTGCTTCGGCCGTCGGTTCGCCGGCCGCTGCCAGCACGGCGCTGTCTGCGGCGGGTGGGGTCGCAGGCTCTACCGTGGTCGGCAGCGCTGCCGGCTGCTGCTGTGGCAGCGCAACGTCCTGTTGCAGCGCCAGCGTGTTGGCGAAACCGGGCTGGCCCAGGTTCTGACCGAGCGGCTGGGCCGCATTGAGCAGCACGCCACCGTTGAGGCCAGGCAGCAGTGCGGTGCTGGCGCCGGTGCTGAGCAAAAGAGTGTTGCTGTTCATGCGCGGGCCTCCTCGTCCTGGGCGCTGTCGGACCAGTTGCTGCTCTCGGCATAGGCCTGCCAGCGGCCTTGGCCGGCACGCATCTGCTCCAGGGTCTGGGACAGGTTCTGCAGCTCGGCCGCGCAGTGCAGGCGGGCGTCCTGGTGCTGGCGCTGCAGGGCCTGCAGCGCGCCGCGTTCGGCCGCGCTCCAGCTGGACACATCGGCCCAGTCGCGCAGCGCCAGGGCCAGCTCGCGATCCAGGCGGGCCAGGGCCTGCCAGTCGCGTGCGCCGCTGGCCTGCTTCAGGCCGCGACCCAGGCGTTCGATCAGGGGCATGCGCTCAGCCATGGCTGTTCGCCTGCACGCCTTGCCAGCCGCTGCGGATATTCGCCAGCAGGCCGCTCACCTCGTCGACGATGGCGACATTGAGTTCGACGCCGGCGCGGTACAGGCGCTCGGCGCAGTAGTCATAGAGACGGGCGAGGTTGTGCACCACCTCGCTGCCGGCGTCCACGTCCAGCGCGCTGGACAGGCCGTTGATGATGTTGACGCACTTTTCCAGGCTGCTGGCCTTGAGCTCGTAGCGGCGGGCCTCGATATGGCCGCGGGCGCGGGCCAGCTCATCGATCAGGCCGTCCATCAGGACCAGCACCAGCTGCACCGGCGAAGCCTGGGCGGTCTGGGCCTTGAGATTGACGGCTTGGTAGCTTTGGTAGGCGTCGTAAGTCATCGTTTATGAGTTCGGTAAGCTCAGCGAGCTGAACAGGCTGGTGGTATCGGCCATCTGCGCCTGCACCTGCTGCAAGGCGGTGAACTGCTTCAGATAGCGTTGGTAGGACTGCTCGTACTGGTTGTCGAGCCGGGTCTGGCGTTCGCCGATGGCCTTCTGCTGCGACTGCACCGAGCTCTTGCGCTGCGCGATCTGGCCCGAGACGCTGTTGGTCCACTGGTCGACCGCGACGCTGAAAGCCCCCAGCACGCCGCTGCCCGAGCTCAGCGAGGACTTGCCGAACACCTGGTCCAGCGCATCGGGCTTGGTCGCCAGCGTCTTGTTGAGCTTGCTGCTGTCCAGGCTCAGCTGACCGTTGCGGTCGGCACTGATGCCCAGGTCGCGCAGGGCCAGGCCGCCGAAGTCCTGGCGCAGGATGTTGTTCAAGCGGCTGCGCAGCGAGCGCACGCCGGCATCGGTGGCGAAAGCGGCCGAGGCGGCGCCGTCCTTGCCGGCGGCGGTCAGCTCGCTGAGGCTTTTCTCCAGCGCGTTGTAGGCATCGACGAAGCTCTTCACCTTGGCCGTGGTCGCGCTCTCGTCCTTGGCCACGGTCAGCACATCGGGTGCGCCGCTGCTCAAGGCCTTCAGCGTGACGCTGACGCCGGGAATGGACGTCAGCTCATTGCTGCCCTGCTTGATCTGGATGCCCGAGCCCTGGGCTCCCATCCAGACCACCGCATCCTGGGCCGCCGTCAGCTGCAGCTTCTTGGCCGGGTCTTCCAGCGCGCTGCGCAGCGCGCCGGCCGGGATGCCGCTGGTGTCCAGGCTGATCGCGCCGCCCTCGCCGCTGACGCCCGAACTCAGGCTCAGCTGCGACTGGCCGCCGGCCGTGATCACCTGGGCCGTCACCGAGCCGGCATTGCCGCTGGCCTGGTTGATCGCGCGCGCCAGTTCGACCTGGGACAGGCTGCCATCGTTGTCGGCATCGGCATTGGCCAGATTGACGACGAAATTGCTGCCATTGGCCAGATTGACCGACATATTCAGCGGCCCTGCGGGCCAGGCCGACACATCCTGGGCGGGCACGTCCTTGAAGGCGATCTGATGCGAGCTGGCCAGCTTCTCGACGAAGATCTGGTAGCTGCCCGGCAGTGCCGTGGAATCGGCCTTGGCCGTGCCGGTGGCGGTGTTGGCAAAGCCGGCGCTGAGCTGGGCCAGGCCGTTCTTGCCGGTGGTCAGGGCCTTCATCGCCGTGTCGAAGCCCTGCAGCGAGCTTTGCAGCTTGCTCAGCGCGGTCGACGTGGCCTGGCTGGTCTTGTTCTGCGCCGTCAGCAGGCTCTGGGTCTGCTGGGTGTAGGCGGTCGCCAGCTGGGTGGCCAGGGTGGACGGGTCGAAATTAGCCATGACGTGCTCCTGCAAGGTGTTGGGTAGGACTACCTTGCTTCAGGGCGACTCCTTCGCCCTGGCACTTAAATTGCTGAGGGTTTGTCATGCCAGCCCCCGCTGCCAGACCTGGCTGGCCAGATCGTCCTGGAACTTCTGCTGCTGGCGCTCCTCGGCCTGCTGGGCCCGCGAGACGACGCGGCCCAGCAGCTGGCCATAGGCCTCCTGCTTGCGCGCCACGGCCAGCATGGCCTGGCGTTGCACCGCGATATCGGCCTCGTGCAGGGCCAGATCCTGGCGCTGCTGTTCGGCCCATTGCAGCACCGCCTGCTTGTAGGCCGCGCTGTTGGCCGCGAGGCTGGGCACGGCCGTGCCGGTCGGGCCGATCTGCTGGCTCAGCTGCTCCAGCCGCGTCACCATCGCCGCCTGGCGGTCGCGCAGCTGCTGCTTGGCGGCCAGTTTCGCCTGGTGCTGCTCCAGCTCGCGCTCGCGCAGCTCGATCAGGCGGCTCAGGCTGTTTTGCATCGGTGCCTTGCTCATGCCAGCAACTCCTCGAGCTGCTGCAGGGTCTCGGCCAGCGGCGCCGCCTCGTTGACACCCTGGTGCAGAAAGGCCTCGATGCGCGGGAACAGCGTCACCGCCCGGTCGGTCAGCGGGTCGGCGCCGGGCACATAGGCGCCCAGCGGCATCAGCTCGCNTCGTTGACACCCTGGTGCAGAAAGGCCTCGATGCGCGGGAACAGCGTCACCGCCCGGTCGGTCAGCGGGTCGGCGCCGGGCACATAGGCGCCCAGCGGCATCAGCTCGCGCACCTGCTCGTAGCGGGCGGCCAGCTGCTTGAGCAGGCGGGCGGCCTGCTGGTGCGGCTTGGCGGCCACCAGGGCCATGCAGCGGCTGATCGATTGCGAGATGTCGATGGCCGGGTAGTGGCCGCGCTCGGCCAGCGCGCGCGACAGCACGATATGGCCGTCGAGAATCGCGCGGGCCGTGTCGACCACCGGGTCCTGCTGGTCGTCGCCCTCGGCCAGCACCGTGTAGATCGCGCTCATGCTGCCGCGGTCGTGCTCGCCGTTGCCGGCGCTCTCGACCAGCTCGGGCAGCAGGCTGAAGACCGAGGGCGGATAGCCGCGCGTGGCCGGCGGTTCGCCCAGCGCCAGCGCCACCTCGCGGCGGGCCATCGCATAGCGGGTCAGCGAGTCCACCAGCAGCAGCACATGCTGACCCTGGTCGCGGTAATGGGCGGCAATCGTGTGGCACAGCTCGGTGGCGCGCAGCCGCATCAGCGGCGACTCGTCGGCCGGCGCCACGACGACCACGGCGCGCGCCAGGCCGGCCGGGCCCAGCGACATGTCGATGAACTCGCGCACCTCGCGGCCGCGCTCGCCGATCAGGCCCACCACCACCACATCGGCGACGGTCTGGCGCGTGATCAGGCCCAGCAGCACACTCTTGCCGACGCCCGAGCCGGCCATCAGACCGACCCGCTGGCCACGGCCCAGGGTCAGCATGCTGTTGATCGCGCGCACGCCGACATCCAGCGGCTCATGCACCGGCGTCTTCTTCAGCGGATTGACCTTGGGCGGCTGGGCCGGCAGCGGGTGCTCGCCGCCGAGCCGGCCGAGGCCGTCGATAGGCTCGCCCAGGCCGTTGACGATGCGACCCAGCCACGAGGGGCCGATCATCAGGCTGCGGCTCTCGGGCGCCGGCAGCACGCGGGCGCCGGTGGTGAGGCCGTCAGGCTTCTTGAAGGGCATCAGATAGGAGACCTGGTCACGAAAACCCACCACCTGGGCCGCGATCCATTCGCCATCGGCGCCCTCGATCATGCAGCGCTGGCCGGTGCGCAGCGCGCAGCCCGAGCTCTCGAGCAGCAGGCCCGAGGCGCCGACCAGGCGGCCGGTGGGCGTGGCCACCGGCACGGTGCCCAGCTCGACGCGACGCAGTGCGGCGGCGATCATGCGCGCTGCTCCTGTGATTCGTCATGCGGCTGTTCGATCATCTGCGCCTTGACCTGCTCCATGCAGGCGGCCAGGCGCTGGCGGCAGCCGGCATCGGCCTCGCAGCCGCCGGCATGCAGACGGCATTCGCCGCTTTCCAGCTTGGGATCGGGCAGCAGGCTCCAGGCCTGGGCGCGCTCGGGGGCCAGCTCGCTGATGCGGCGCAGGTCTTCGGGGTTCAGGAACACCTCGACCCCGTCGCGGGCGATCGGCATGCTGGCCAGGGTCTCGTCGACCAGGGCCAGCAGCTGCGAGGGCTGCAAGGTCAGCTCGGCGCGGATGACCTGGCGGGCCACCTTCTCGACCAGCTCGACCACTTCCTTGCGGGCCGCCGCCTGCAGCTCGATCTGCAGCGCCTTCAGCTCGCCGAACAAGGCATCGACCGGCTGGGCCAGATGCTCGAAGCGCTCCTGCACCTCGCGCCGCCCCTGGGCCAGACCCTGCTCGCGGCCCTGGGCCTGGGCCTCGTCGCTGCCGGCCTGCAAACCGCTGGCATAGCCTTCTTCATAGCCCTTGGACAGGCCCTCCTGGAAGCCCTCGGCCAGCGCGGCCTGCAGCTGCGCCGGCGAGCTCTGCTCGACCTCGCGCCGCGCATGCAGCTGGGCCAGCGGCGGAAAGCGGTGCGGACGCAGGACCGGCTTCATTCGACGGTGGCCTCGGCAAACAGCTGGACCTGGATCTCGCCGGCGTCGACCAGGGCCTTGACCTGGGCCATCACCTCGTTGCGGGCGGCTTCGGCACGCGAGCGCGGCACCGGGCCGCTGCGGCGTATCAGGTCCTCGAAGCTCTGGGCTTGGCGGCGCGGCATCGCGGCCAGGATGGCGTCGCGCACGGCCGGCTCGGCCCCCTTCAGCGCCACGGCCCACAGCTCCAGCGGCACTTCCTCGATCACGCGGGTCAGCACCGTCTCGCTCTGGCGCGACAGGATGAAGAAGTCATACATGCTGACCTCGATCTCGTTGACCACCTCGGGGTCATGGGCGCGCAAGAGCTCGACCATCTGCTGGCGTTCACTCGGCAGGCGGTTCAGGATCTCGGCCGCCTGCTTGACGCCCTCGACGCTGGCGCCCTGCTGGCCCAGGCCCATCAGGCAGCGCTCGACCAGCTCTTCGAGCTCGCCCAGCAGCTCGGCATCGACCTCGGACAGGCGCGCCACATTCAGCAGCACCAGATCGCGGCCCTGCTCGGGCAGCGCCGCGATCACATCGCTGGCCTGGGTCGAGGGCAGGAAAGCCAGGAACACGGCCTGCATGCGCACATGCTCGCGGGCGATGTGGTCGGCCAGCCATTTCGGCGAGGCCCATTGCAGGCGCTGCATCTTGGGCCGGATCGCCTCGCCGTAGATGCTGTTGAGCACGCTGGTGGCGATATCACCGCCCAGCGCCAGGTCCAGCGAGCGCTTCAGATAGCTGCGCGAGGCGCCGTGCACACCGCTTTGCTCGCGGTAGTCATCGAAGAAATGCTGGATCGCGGTCTTGACCCAGTCGACCTTGATGCCGCTCATGCGTGACATCACCTGGGTGACGTCCAGCAGCTCTTCGCGTGACAGGCAGCGCAGCACGGCCGAGGCCGGCTCCTCGCCCATACTCAGCAAGACGATGGCGGCCTGCTCGACCGGGGTCAGGCCGGCGGCCGTGGTGGCGGGGATGAAATCAGTCATTGCGGACATTCTTCTTTTGCACCCATTGCTTCACCACCTCGGCAACGCGCTCCGGCTCCTTGGCCGCCAGCACCTTCAGGTGGTCCACCAACACATCCACCGGCGAGCCGGGGGGCGGCAATTCATAGTTCTCCAGCAGCGGCACGACCGACATCGGCTCGTTGGCGGCATCGGCGGCCGGGGCCGGCAGAGCGCCGCGCTCGGTCGTCTCGCCGCCGGCCAGTGCAGCGGGCTCCAGCGGGGTCAGCGCCGTCGTGCCGCCTGCTGCAGCGGTGGCCGGTGCCAGCCGGGCCTGAGCCAGGCGCAGCAGCGGGCGGGCCAGCAGCAAGTAGCCCAGCAGCGCGGCCAGTGCATAGGCCAGCCAGCCGCTGAAATCCAGAATCGTGTCGCGCTGCTGATACCAGGGCTCGGGCAGCGCCGGGGTCGGGAAGCTCATCGGCGAGACGGTCAGCTTGTCGCCACGCTCGGTGTTCACGCCCAGGCCGCTGACCAGCAGCTTCTCGACCTTGGCGATCTCATCGGGGGTCCAGGTCTTGCCCGCACCGTTCGCGCCGGCCGGGCCGGGCGCGGCCGCATTGTTCAGCAGCACCGCCACATTCAGGCGCGCCAGCCGGCCGCGGCTGCGCTTGATCTGGGTGATGTTGCGGTCGTAGGCGTACTGGCGGGTCGCGGCGTTCTTGCGCGCGCTGCCGGTATTGGCCTCCGGGGCCGAGGCGGACGGATCGGCCGCATTGACCGGGCGGTTGCTCAGCGAGCCCGGAATGCCCAGCGCGATGCGCTCGCGGTCCTGCTCCTCGCGCATCGCCTCATTGGTCAGCTTGGGCGCATCACCATACTGCTCGCGGGTTTCCTGGATGCGGTCGTTGTCGACCTCGGCAGTGACCGAGAGGCGGTAGTTGTCCTCGCCGAGCACCGGCGCCAGCAGATCGCGCACATTGCGGCGCACCTCGTCCTGGTAGCGCTTGGCCGCCTCGTTGCCCTGGTTGGCCTCGAAGCCTTCGCTCAGATCGACACGGGCCGACAGCAGATTGCCGGCCTGGTCGACCAGACTGACGCGCGCCGGGTCCAGGCTGGCGACGCTGCCCGACACCATATTGATGACGGCGGCGATCTGCTCGTTGCTGAGCGTGCGGCCGGGCCTGAGCGCCAGCACCACCGAGGCCGAGCTCTTCTGGCCGTCGCTGAGCACAAAGGAGGAGGACTTGACGATCGACAGGTGCACGCGCGCGCTGTCGACCCCGTCCAGTGTCAGCATGCTTTGCGCCAACTCGCCTTCGAGGCCGCGGCGGAAACGCACGTCCTGCACGAACTGGCTGACGCCCAGCGGGTCGTTGCGGTCCATCAGCTCCAGGCCGGCCGGCAGCTTGGCGACCACGCCCTTGGCGGCCAGCAGCATGCGCACCCGGCCCAGCGCGCTGTCGGGCACCAGCACCTGGCCGGTGTCGGGATGCAGGCGGTAGGCGATCTGCTCGGCATCCAGCACCGCCAGCATCTCGGCGGTGGCGACGCGCTCGCGCTGGCCGAACACCGGTTTGTACGAGGCCTGATCGCGCCACATCAGCATCAACGCCAAGGCGGTGCCGGCCACGGCCAGGGCCAGCACCGGCGCCATGCCCTTGGCCAGTCCGGCAGGCAAGGCGGGGCGTGAGTTCCAGGCCGGGCCCAGGCGGGCCATCAGGGGTTTGAGCATGGTGATGTGCGTGTTTGTTCTTGGCAGGTGGTTGCGGCGTTCAGCACGCTCAGAGCTGCAGCTTGATCAGCTCGTCGACCGCGCCGACCACCTTGTTGCGGACCTGCATCAGCATCGAGAAGGACAGGCTGGCGTTCTGGCTGGCCAGCATCGCGCCGACCAGGTCATCGCTCTCGCCGTTCTCGACCGCAGTCATGCGGGCCGCCGCATCCTGGTCCTTGCTGTCGACCTGGCGCAGCGCCAGTTCCATGCTGTGGGCAAAGCCCTGGCCGTCAGCCTCGCCCGGGCCCGAAGCCAGGCGCAGCGCGTCCTGCTCGATGCGGGCCAGTTCGGACTGCAGCGAACCCAGACTGCTGGCGGCGCTTGAAATGACAGACATCGATCAATCCTTGGGCAATGCAATAAGCGCGCGGCGCTTACCGACGTGTTCAGGCCTTGCCTTGAAAACCAAGGCAGCGAGATATTCTGGTATTACCGAGTGGCCGGATCAAACCGGCATGCCGCGCGCGGCGGCGCCTCAGTCAGGATTCAGATGAAACAATTTCGATACTCCCTGCGGTGGCATTCGCTCGGCACTTTCCGGTATTCATATCGGGCTGCCTGTTATGGAGCGAAAGCTTAGATTTATATCGACCGTGCGACCGGAAAATAAAGGGTCGACAGGCCGGCGTATTCATTGGATGCCAGCATCATCTGGTTATGGCTCGATAACCATCGATGGTTTGTGCGAATACTGGAGAAAATGCCGGAGCCAATGCGTGCACCACGGCCGAGCCGGCGCGGCGAAGCCATGCCTGGTGCTGCAGCTGGGGAGAAGAGGTGTGTCGCTTGCTCATGGTTGCATCGTCCCGTGAAGGTCTAGCAGGCAAGCCCTGGCGAACGCCATCGAGGTCACAACAGGCTGCGGTGGCAGCCCGGCAGGCATGAAGTCATGCCCTGCCCCATGCATAGCGCATGGAGCGGCCCACGCAGCGCGTGGAGCGAGCAGACTCAGGTCTGGCAACCCCGCTATCGTTTCCCTGGGTTGGAGAACCCGTGGGTGGTAGACCGGAGGCTTTGCGACCCCGGCTTTCGCTCGGGTGTGCCCTGATGAGACAAACTGTATCCCGGCAGGAGAGCTGCCCACAAGGGTTTTCTGCAGGCCGACGCAAAGCCGACGCAAAGCACGTGACAAAGTGCACGCCAGGCGCACGAAGCAGGCCGACTCAAGCCAGCAAGCGTGGCGCCAAAAATACCGATGTTGCGTCGCAGCACTAGTATGGTGCGAAGAGCGGACCTGTCATATGGACGTCATATTGAAAACGAGGCCTCCATTTCAGGCGACCGGGGCCGGCCGCTACTTAAATAGCGTGCCGCTGGCGTGAATACTTGGCGCGTGCTGCGCTCTTGACATACTTGTCAAAGCCCCGGCGGCAAGTGGTTTCAATAGAATCGCGCCAGTATTTGCACAGGCTCTGCCTCATAGTCATTCGTCAGCTCGAAAAGCTCGCCGCAAGCCCCTGTTGCCCACCCCAAACGAAGCCCCAGCGATGAATCCTCAACCACCGCGCGCCACGCCGCGCCCCAGCCCCCAGCCGCTGGACCCGCGCACGCTGGGCCGCCCCGTGCACCTGCTGCCGCGCTTTGCCGAGCAGCTGGGCGAGGCGCTGGGCGAGCTCTTCCTCGGCCACAACCGCCGCTACCGCGCCCAGTACGAGATCGGTGCGATCAGCATCAAGCCGGTGGGCCCCGAGGCGGTCGCCGGGCGCTGGATGGTGGGCGAGGCCGCGCATGGCCGCGTCGCCTGTCTGGCCGAGCGCGCCCTGGTGCTGAACCTGATGGCGCACCGCTACGGCAACGCCGGCGCCGGCAGCAGCGAGCCGCCGGCCGAAACCGCCACCGAAGAGCGCATGCTGAGCTGGCTGTGCCTGCAATCGCTGCAATGCGCGCTGCGGCTGATCGGCGAGCCCGCCGATGCCGCGGCAA
This sequence comes from Paucibacter sp. XJ19-41, assembly GCF_028462495.1. Taxonomy (NCBI): domain Bacteria; kingdom Pseudomonadati; phylum Pseudomonadota; class Betaproteobacteria; order Burkholderiales; family Sphaerotilaceae; genus Roseateles; species Paucibacter sp. XJ19-41. The sequence goes on along the minus strand of NZ_JAQOWX010000079.1, from coordinate 8,148 downwards.
CGCCGGCCTTGCAGCCCAGCCTGCAGCCCCAGCTCAGCGCCGGCTCCTGGTTCATCCAGATCAGCGTGCGCGAGCTCGGCCAGGGCCTGCAGAGCCAGCTGCTGCTGGCGCTGGACCCGCTCTATATCGGCAAGCTGCTGAAGCGGCTCGGCCAGACCCAGCCGCAGCCTCCCAGGGCCGACACGCAGCAGCTCGCCAAGCAGCTCAAGCTCAAGCTCGAGGCCCGGCTGCTGGAGCAGACCCTGCCGCTGGGCGAGCTGCTGGACCTGCGCCCCGGCGACCTGATCCCGGTGCGGCTGAAGAGCACCGATGTGCTGGTCGACGGCGCCCTTCTCTTCACGGCCTCGGTGGCCGAACACCAGGGCAAGCTGTGCCTGACCTCTTTCGTTGACGCGGAATGACCATGAACGACAACCAAGCTATCGACGCCTTGCTGAACGACTTCCCCGAGCAAGACCTGGCCCTGCCCAACGAGGTGCCGGCCGAGCCGGCCCGGCCGGCACGGGATCTGCCCAAGCTGATGCGCAAGATTCCGGTGACGCTGACCCTGGAGGTCGGCGAGGCCAAGCTCTCCTTGCACGATCTGGCCCATCTGCAGGCCGACAGCGTGGTCGAGCTGAACACCCTGGCCGGCGAGCCGCTGACCATCAAGGTCAACGGTACGGCCATCGGCCGCGCCGAGGTGGTGGTGTCGGGCGAGAACTACGGGCTGAAGATCATCGAGATCGCCGGCCTGGATCTGGACCAGCTCGGCTCATGAAGCTGCTGCGCGGCCTGGCCGCCTCGGTCCTGGGCACGGGTCTGGCGCTGCTGCACCACCCCGCGCTGGCGCAGACGCTGAAGATCACCGGCGCCGTGCCTGGTGGGCCGGCCAACGAGTTCACCGTCAAGACCCAGGTCCTGATCATCATGACCCTGCTCGGGCTGCTGCCCGTGCTGGTGCTGATGATGACCTGCTTCACCCGCTTCATCATCGTGCTGTCGCTGCTGCGCCAGGCCCTGGGCCTGCAGCAGGGCTTGCCGAACCGCCTGATCACCGGCGTCGCGCTGATCCTGACCATCCTGGTGATGCGGCCGGTCGGCGAGCAGATCTGGGAGAAGGCGATGGTGCCTTATGACGCCGAGAAGATCTCCCTGATGCAGGCGCTGAAGATCGCCGAGGCGCCGCTGTCGCGCTTCATGCTGGCGCAGACCAACAAGAGCTCGCTGGCCCAGATCGCCAAGCTGGCCGGCGAAGAAGGCGTGGCCAAGCCCGAGGACCATGGCTTCACCGTCAAGCTGGCGGCCTTTGTGCTGTCCGAGCTGAAGACCGCATTCCAGATCGGCTGCATGCTCTTCATCCCCTTTCTGGTGATTGACCTGGTCGTGTCCTCGGTGCTGATGGCCATGGGCATGATGATGTTGAGCCCCTTGGTGATCTCGCTGCCGCTGAAGCTGCTGTTGTTCGTGCTGGTGGATGGCTGGACCTTGACGGTCAATACCCTGGTGACCAGCGTCAGGATGGTGAGCTGATGACACCAGAAGTCGCGACTGACCTGGTGGGCGAGAGCCTGCACATGGTGATGCTGCTCGTCAGCCTGCTGGTCGTGCCCGGCCTGCTGGTGGGCCTGCTGGTGGCCCTGTTCCAGGCCGCCACCCAGATCAACGAGCAGACCTTGAGCTTTCTGCCCAAGCTGCTGGTGACCCTGCTGGTGATCGGCCTGGCCGGGCGCTGGATGGTCGGGTATCTGATGGACTTCTGCGTCTCGATCTTCGAGCGCGCGGCCACGCTGGTCGGCTGACGGCAGCCATGGAGCTCGAGTTTGCCCAGCTCGTGACCCTGCTGAGCGCGCTGTGGTGGCCGTTCTGCCGGGTCATGGCCATGCTCAGCGCGGCGCCGATGATCGGCGAAGCGATGGTGCCGATCAGCGCGCGGGTGCTGCTGTCACTGGCGCTGGCCGTCGTGCTGATGCCGATCTCTGAGAGCACAGCCCTGACGATCAACCCCTGGTCGATGGCCGGCGTGCTGGCCGCCGCCGAGCAGGCGCTGCTGGGTTTTGTGCTGGGCCTGGCCTTCCATCTGGCGATGGCGGTGATCACCGTGCTGGGCTTCTTGCTGTCTTCGCAGCTGGGCCTGTCGATGGCGGTGATGAACGACCCGATGAACGGCTCCTCCTCCGATGTGATCACCGCACTGCTGAGCATGTTGTGCATGCTGGTGTTCTTCACCGTCGACGGCCATCTGCTCTTTGTCCAGGTGCTGGGCAGCAGCTTCAAGGTCTGGCCGGTCGGCGCCGGCATCGCCGGGCTCAATATGGATACGGTCGTCTACAACCTGGCCTGGGTGTTTTCCGCCGCGCTGCTGCTGGCGCTGCCGGTGATCTTCTCGACCCTGGTGGTGCAGATGGGCCTGGGCCTGCTGAACCGCGTCGCGCCCAGCCTGAACCTGTTCTCGCTCGGCTTCGCGGTGGTGACCCTGTTCGGCCTCTTCATGCTGACGCAGATCCTGGCGCATGTACCCGACCACTATCTGCGCATGACGCAGCAGGTGCTGGACATGATCGACCGCGGCCTGAAGTCGGGGGGCGGCCATGTCTGAGTCCAGCAGCGCCGACAAGAGCGAAAAGCCTTCAGAGCAGAAGCTGAAGAAGGCGCGCGAACAGGGTCAGGTCGCGCGCTCCAAGGATCTGCCGATGGCAGTGGGCATCCTGCTGAGCTTCAAGCTGCTGATGCTGTGCATGCCGATGTACCTGGCCGACTTCGACATGCTGTTCAAGCTGGCCTTTGCGCCGCTGGACCTGGACGGCGCGCAGGACAATGTCTGGTCGGCCGCCTTCGGCGCCTGCCTGCTGCTGCTGCTGAAGATGGTGGCTCCGCTGCTGCTGCTGCCGCTGACGCTGATGCTGGCCTCGCTGATGCCCGGCGGTCTGCTGTTCGCCACCTCCAACTGGGCGCCCAAGCTGAGCCGGCTCAGCCCGGTCAGCAATCTGGGCCGGCTGTTCAGCGCCAAGCACTACAGCGATCTGGGCATCTCAATCCTGAAGGTGATCTGCCTGCTCAGTGCCCTGGTCTATCTGAGCCGCAGCCTGGCCGGCGCCTATGTCGCGCTGCAGGGCCAGAGCCTGGATCAGGCCCTGATCCACGGCGCCGAGCTGAGCATGGACAGCCTGATGGTGATGGCCGCCCTGCTGGCGATCTTCGCGCTGCTGGATGCGCCGCTGCAGCTCTTCTTCTTTCTGAAGGGCCAGCGCATGAGCAAGCAGGACGTGAAGGAAGAACACAAGCAGAACGAAGGCCGGCCCGAGGTGCGCCAGCGCATCCGCCAGTTACAGCATCAGCTGGCACGGCGCGGCGTGCGCCAGACCGTGCCCGAGGCCGATGTCGTGATCGTCAACCCCGAACATTACGCGGTAGCGCTGCGCTACGACGACAAGCGCGCCGAGGCGCCCTTCCTGGTGGCCAAGGGCGTCGACGAGATGGCCTTCTACATCCGCGAGATCGCCAGGCAGCACCAGGTGCAGATCCTGACCCTGCCACCGCTGGCCCGTGCGATCTACAACAGCTCCCAGGTGCAGCAGCAGATTCCCGCCTCGCTGTACCAGGCCGTCGCCCAGGTGCTGAGCTATGTGATGCAGCTCAAGGCCTTCAGGTCGGGCGCGCGCAAGAGCGCGCCCCATTTGCCCGCCGATCTGGCGGTGCCCACTCATTTGTCTGACCCCTCATGAATCCCATGCAACGCCTAGGCGCCCTGATGCGCGAATACCGCGTCGCCGCGCCGCTGTTCCTGATGGCCATCCTGGCCATGGTGATACTGCCGCTGCCGCCGGTGCTGCTGGACGTGCTGTTCACGTTCAATATCGTGCTGGCCATCGTCGTGATACTGGTCAGCGTCAACAGCAAGCGCCCGCTGGACTTCGCGGTCTTCCCCAGCATCATCCTGGCGACCACGCTGATGCGGCTGTCGCTGAACGTGGCGTCGACCCGCGTCGTGCTGCTGAATGGCCATGAGGGCACTCATGCGGCCGGCCAGGTGATCGAGAGCTTCGGCAATGTCGTGATCGGCGGCAACTTCGTCGTCGGCATCGTCGTCTTCGTGATCCTGATGGTGGTGAACTTCATCGTCGTCACCAAGGGTGCGGAGCGCATCTCCGAGGTCTCGGCCCGCTTCACGCTGGACGCGCTGCCCGGCAAGCAGATGGCGATCGACGCCGACCTGAACGCCGGCCTGATCAACCAGGAGCAGGCGCAGAAGCGCCGCAAGGATGTCGGCTCGGAGGCCGACTTCTACGGCGCGATGGACGGCGCCAGCAAGTTTGTGCGTGGCGACGCGATCGCGTCCATCCTGATCCTGATCATCAATATGGTCGGCGGCGTCGCGATCGGCGCCTTCATGCACGATCTGAGCCTGGGGGATGCCTTCCGCACCTATGCGCTGCTGACCATCGGCGACGGCCTGGTCTCGCAGATCCCGGCGCTGCTGCTGTCAGCTGCAGCGGCCATCATCGTCACCCGCGTCAGCGACGCTGGCGATATGGAAAACCAGATCGGCGAGCAGCTGCTGGCCTCGCCGACCGTGCTTTACAGCGCGGCTGCGGTGATGGTGGCGCTGGCGGTGATCCCGGGCATGCCCACCTTCGCCTTCATGAGTTTTGCCGCCGCGCTGGCCTATGTGGGCTGGCGCATGGCCAAACGGGCCGGCGCGGCGATCAAGCCGGCCGCGCCCATCGAGGCGGCGCTGCTGACCGGCGCGCCGCCCGAGCTGGACTGGCGCGCGCTGCCGGTGGTCGAGCCGCTGTCGGTCAGCCTGGGCTACAAGCTGGTCGGCCTGATCAACCCCGAGAACGGCGCGCCGCTGCAGCAGCGCGTCAAAGGCATGCGCCAGAGCCTCAGCGAGACCCTGGGCCTGCTGCTGCCGCCGATCTCGGTGCGCGACGATCTGTCGCTCAAGCCCAGCCAGTACGCGGTGCTGCTGGGCGGCAGCGTGATCGCGCAGGCCGAGGTCCACCCCGACCGGCTGATGGCGATCGCCTCGGCCCAGGTCTACGGCGAACTCGACGGCGTGCCCGGCGCCGATCCGGCCTACGGCCTGCCGGTGACCTGGATCGAACCGCAGCACAAGGCCCACGCGCTGGGCCTCGGTTATCAGGTGGTCGACGTGCCCAGCACCATCGCCACCCATCTCTCGAAACTGGTGCGCGAGCAACTGCCCGAGCTGCTGCGCTTCGACGATGTCTCGGCCCTGCTGGAGCGCCTGACCGCGCTGAGCCCGAAACTGGCCGCCGCGCTGGACAAGACTTATGCCCACAGCCAGCTGCTGAAGATCCTGCGCCTGCTGCTGGCCGAGAGCGTGTCGATCAAGGACATCGTCAGCATCGCCAGCACCCTGGTCGAGAACGCCGAGGCCACCAAGGACCCGATCCTGCTGGCCGCCGAGGTGCGCTGCGCGCTGAAGCGCCAGATCGTGGCCCAGCTGTGCGGCCCGGTCGGTGCTATGCGCGTCTTCAATATCGGCGCCGAGCTCGAGAACCTGCTGCTGGGCGCGCTCAACCCGGCGCGCCAGGGCGGTGCCAAGGTGCAGCTCGACAGCTATCCGATCGACCCCCAGCTGCTGGGCCAGTTGCAGCAGCACATGCCGATGGCGCGCGATCAGATGAAGAGCCAGGGCGCCGCGCCGGTGCTGCTGGTGATGCCGCAGATCCGCCCGCTGCTGGCGCGCTATGCCAAGCTGTTCGCGCCGGGCCTGGCCGTGCTGTCCTACAACGAAGTGCCCGAGCAGCGCGAGATCGCGGTGATCGGCTCGCTAGGCTGATTGCAGCACATGCACGATCTCGGCGGCCGCGCGGAACAGCGTGGGGCTGCTGCTGTGGGCCAGCCCACGGGCCTGCTCGGCCAGGCGTGCCGGTTCGGCCGCCGGCGGCTTCAGGCTCAGCTGGCAATGGCGCAAGCGCAGTGGCACACCCGCTAGCGCATGGCCGATGCGCGGCAGCCGCTCGCGCAGGGCGCGCAAGGCTTCCGGCTTGTCGGCGGAGAACTGCAGCAGCAGACCATGGCGCCATTGCAGGATCATCTGCAACCAATAGCCCTCCAGGCTGAGTCCTACACACAGGCACAGCCCCGTCATCTCCGCAGCCAAGCCCCCCTTCCCGGCGTGGTCGTCTGCCACGTCCTCGTTGAATCCAGGCCAGAGGCGGCCCTGCGGAATGACCAGGCGCAGCAGCAAGGCCTGCGCATGCCAGCCCTGCAGATGAAAGGACAGCGGCTGCAACAGTGCTTGCAACTCGGCACGCATCGAGTCCATCGCTACATCCAGCCCGGTGTTCCCCGTGGCGCGCAGCACCTCACCCAGCACACGGGCGCGCCACTGCGCGGCTAGGCTGGCTGGCAGGGTCAGAGAGGGCTGCGCCTGCAGCTTCTGCAGCCAGGCCTGGTCTTCCCGCATCGCGGGGCTCTCGGTGGCCGTCGGCGGTGGCGCGGATTCGATGTTCGCGGTGATGGCTGCAGACGACTGCCGGGCCACCAGTTGCAACAGGAGCTGCTGCGCCAGTGCGGTCGGATTCGGCAGCACCCGCATCACGAGCGTGTCACCTGCATACCCCAGTCCGGCCGGCAGACGCAGGGTCAGCCCATTCGGCCCATCGGCCAGCCAGTCCCCATCCTGACGCGGATCCTGTCGCATCAGCAGCAGATGCAGCAGCTCGCCCGGGCGCGGCATCGCGCTACCGCCGGCCGAGCTGGGCATGGCGGCCGCCGCAGCGACGGCGCTGACAGGGCTGAGCGAAGGAATGGCGGACATCGGGGATGGCGGGCGGTGAAAACAGAAAAGCCAGACCTGGGGCCTGGCTTTTCCTGGTGCAAGAACCGAGCGGCCAGGGCCTCCGGTTCAAAGCCTGCTGAATTACTGCAGCAGCGACATGACCATGCCGGACATGCCGTTGCTCTGCTTCAGCATCGCCGACGAGGCTTGCATCAGCATCTGCTTGGTCGTCATGTTCGAGGTTTCCGTCGCGTAGTCGACGTCCATGATGCGGCCCTTGGCAGCCGAGGTGTTGGTACTCATGTTCTGCAGATTGTTGTAGACATGATCAAGGCGGTTCGAGGCCGCGCCCAGCGAAGCACGGAGCTCGCCAACCTTGTCAATGGCTCCGCCCAGCGTGGTCAGCATGGTGTTTGTCGCAGCCGACAGTTCGGTGCCTGCGGCCGGTGCTGCTGCATACTGCGTGCTGACATTACCCAGCGCCGTCGTCAGACCAGTCAACTGCGTCGAGACATTCACGGCCATGCTTTCGCCGGCACTAGCGCCAATCTGGAAGTTCATCGCAGCGCTCAGCTTGCCCAGCGTGCCGTCAACCGTCGTGCCGTTGGAGAACAGCTGCGTGCCGCCAAAGCTGGTGTTCTTGACGATGTTGGTCAGTTCGGTGCCAAGAGCGTCGTACTCACCCTGCATGGCGGTCTTGTCCGTAGCGGTCGACGAAGCAGAGAAGGCCTCGGTTGCCAGATCCTTCATGCGCAGCAGGATATTGCTGACTTCATTCAGCGCGCCTTCGGCGGTCTGCATCATCGAGATGCCGTTCTGCGTGTTGCGCTGGGCCACGGCCATGCCGCGGGTCTGGGCGTTCAGGCGGGTGGCGATCTGCAGGCCGGCAGCGTCGTCCATCGCGGAATTGATACGCAGGCCGGTGCCCAGACGGGTCATCGAGGTGGACAGGGCCTTCTGGGTGCTGCCCAGCGAACCTTGGGTCGACAGGGCGGCGGCATTGGTGTGCAGGCTCAACATGATGGGGTCACTCCGGTAAAAAGGGTTTGCGGTGTCTGCGTTGGCGGGCAACTTCTTATCTGCCCTCACCGGTACAAGGCGGCAGCCGTGCCGGCGGACTTAAATCGCTGAAGCAAAAAAAGCGAAACCCGCCGAAGCGGGCTTCGCTGCGCGACTTTGTTCACACAAAGCCGCCCATGGCTACCAGGAATCAGCCGATGCGCACCGGCACGAAGATCTTTTCCGAACCGCGCTGCACCAGCAGGGCCACCGATTTATCGGCCGCGGCCACCACCTCGCGCACCTGCTCGACCGAGCTGACCGGCGTGCCGTTGATTGCCAGCAGCACATCGCCGGGCCGCACGCCGGCGCGCGCCGCCGCGCCGCCAGCGTCCTGCACCACCAGGCCGCCCTCG
>NZ_JAQOWX010000078.1:0-28521 GCF_028462495.1 Paucibacter sp. XJ19-41 | reverse complement strand
AGCTCGCTGCGGCCGCTGCGCCTGGCCAGGCGCTCGATGCGGTGCAGGCTCTGGTCGCGGGTCTGGCTGTGCTCGGCGGCAAATACCGGGGCGCCCAGCATCAGTCGCATCAGGCTGCTGGTGTGGGCGATCAGCTCGGGCCAGTCGGCCGCGGCAATCGCGCGCAGCGAGTTGACCGCGTTGCTGACGCTGAGGTTGTCGGCGGTCTGGTCGGCGCTGAGCTGGGCCTGCAGCGCGGCAGGGTCGGGCAGGGCGCGATGCAGCCAGTCGAGCAGCCAGCCCTGCACATGGCCCTGGTCCACCGTGCTGCGGTCGTGCAGACGCAGCGCCAGCTGGGCCAGGAAGACCGGGCCGACGCCGCGCCGCTGCATCGTGCGATGCAGCTGGTCCAGCGCGTGCAGGCTGCAGGCGTCGAGCCGGTCGCAGAACAGATTGGCCAGTTCGCGCGCGGCCTTTTGCGTCGCGACCCGCTCGGCCAGGCGGCGCAGGTTTTCGATCAGCACGACGCGCAAGGTGGTCGGCAGGGCCCAGGTCTCGCCCAGGGTCAGCTCGCGCGTCTCCTGGTAGGCGTTCAGAAAGGCCTGCAGCAGCTCGGCGTCGAAGGCGCTGTCGGTATGGGCGACAAAAGCCCAGGCCACGCCGTAGATGCGCGGCAATCCGGCCAGCGGCTCGGCGATCAGCAGCGGCAGCGCGCGGAAATAGCGGCTCGGCAGACCCTCATGGATCTCCTTGATCTGTGCCTCGATCAGATGGAAGTTGTCGAGCAGCCACTCGGCCGCCGGGCTGATGTCGTAGCCGCTGGCGGCCTGCGCGCCGATGTAATGGCGGGCCTGACGCAGCACGCTGATATTGCTGCGCAGGCGTGGGAAGAAGCTCGCGGCGCCGGCGCCACCCCGGGTGGCCTGATGGGTGTCGCCGAGGCTGCGGCCATGCTGGGCGAAGCGCTGCGGCCCGAACAGCTCGGCGCGTATCGGTGGCTGCAGCGCGCCGTCGTCCCGGTCCTGCATGGCCAGCAGCGCCGCCGGGGCGGCGGGGAGCAGGCGCAGCAGCTCGGACGGCGCCCTGTCCATGACCGCGCTCAATACAGCAGGGTGCTGGCGGCGATCAGGGCGGCCAGCAGCACCAGGCTGGTGACCAGGCGTGCGGCGATGAAGCGGTGCAGCAGCTCGGCGCCGCAGCGCAGGCCAAACAGGCGGCCGCTCATGCGGCGGCACAGGCTCAGGTGCTCGCCCAGCGAGGACAGCTCCATCGGCGAGGTGTCGGTGCTGTCGCCATAGGACGAGGTGCTCCAGTTCGGTGTGTTCATCGAAGGCTCCGCCCGCCGGGCTTGCTGGGCCTGACGGCAATCGTGTGGCAGAAACGAGCGCGCCGCTGGCGCTCTCGCAAGAGGGCCGCGAGCTGGGCCCGTGGCGTATTTCATCGTAGGCAGCGCGGCCGTGGCCGTCTGTCGGACGGCCGGCCCCGTCCGGTGTAGGACCAAGCGCCGTGTCGCGTCCTGGGGCACCGTGCCGGCCGTGCAGGGTCTGCGTTTTTAGCCGCTGGCCGCGGCGCCGTCTGTGCGCTGGCCCACATGGCTGCTCACTATGTTCGATAGCGCACATATCAATCGGGAGCGACTGCGTATAGTCAAATCAGGGCCTGACAGCGTCGGGTCTCTTGCTTTGCATGGAGTTCCCGATGGCCTCAGCGCCCGATCCCCGCCACAACCGCCTGCTGGCTGCCTTGCCCGAGGCGGAGTGGCTGCGCTGGCAGCCGCTGCTCGAAGCGGTCGAACTGCCCTTAGGCGAAGTGGTCTATGAGTCCGGCGGCACCTTGAGCCATGTGTACTTTCCGACCACGGCCATCGTGTCCCTGCTCTACGTGCTGGAAGACGGTGCCTCGGCCGAGATCGCGGTGGTGGGCTATGAGGGCCTGGTCGGCATCTCGCTGTTCATGGGCGGCGGCTCGACGCCCAGCCGCGCCGTGGTGCAGAGCGCCGGCCAGGGCTATCGTCTGCACTCGCAGCATATGAAGGATGAGTTCAACCGCGCCGGGCCGGTGATGCATCTGCTGCTGCGCTACACCCAGGCCCTGATCACGCAGATGGCGCAGACCGCCGTCTGCAATCGCCACCACTCGCTGGACCAGCAGCTGTGCCGCTGGCTGCTGCTGAGCCTGGACCGGCTGGACGGCAGCGAGCTGGTGATGACCCAGGAACTGATCGCCAATATGCTGGGCGTGCGCCGCGAGGGCGTGACCGAGGGCGCGCTGAAGCTGCAGAAGGCCGGCCTGATACGCTACGCGCGCGGCCGCATCTCGGTGCTGGACCGCGCCGGTCTGGAGTCGCGCACCTGCGAGTGCTATGCGGTGGTCAAGGCCGAGTACGACCGCCTGCTGCCCGACCGCAAGGCCGCCTGAGCGGACCTCTCAACGCAGGCGAGCGGCGCTGCCGAAGACATGGTCCCAGAAGGCGCTGGTCACACCGTAATGCCCCGGCCGGCGCTGCAGCACATGCTGGGACCCGTGGTGCAGCGCATGCCACTGTTGGCGCCGCCGCAGCCAGCCCTGGCGGGTGGGGCCATGATGCAGCGCATGGTGGGTCAGCGCATAGATCAGATAGCCGCCGAGCAGGCCGACGGTCAGCGCGCAGGCCTGCCACCAGTCACCCAGCAGCAGGGCCGGCACGAACACCAGCCCGGCGATCAGCGCGGCGCTGAGCAGGGTCGGCGTGCAGATCAAGGCGCGGGGTCGGCGGTGATGTTCGGCATGCCAGCGCTTGAAGGGCGGCAGGCCATGCAGCACAAAGCGATGCAAGACATATTCGAGCAGGGTCCAGCCTGACAGGCCGGCCACCGCGAGCCCGAGCAAGCGCAGACCCTGCCCGGGCGGGCCGGCCATCAGCAAGATGGCCGTTAGCAGCAGGCAGGCGAGGCCGTAGAGGGCGAAGTCGGCGCGATAGGCCCGACGGCTGTGTTCGATGCTGAATAGGCGCATGGTCTCCCCAGGTTCTGCGCCCAGGCTAGCGCCGAGCGGCCCGGCGGTCTGTGCGACAGCGCACCCGCGCCAAGGTTCGGCAACGTACAGACGTGCACCGGCTTCGCTGCGCATGCTGGCGGCAAGACCTCCACCTGGAAGCCGCAACCCATGCCTGCCGAGAATCATCTGATCGCCGAACTACCGCGCCCGGGCCGCCTGCGTCTGCAAGCCCTGTGCGAGCCGGTCGAGCTGGTGCTGGCCGAGGTGCTGTGCGAGTACGGTGCGCCGACGCGCCATGTCTACTTTCCGGTGGACGGCTTCATCTCGCTGGTGACCCAGGTCGATCACCACCCGGGGCTGGAGGTCGGCATGGTCGGGCGCGAAGGCATGCTGGGCGTGCATCTGGCCCTGGGCGTGGCGACCTCGCCGCTGCGCGCCCTGGTGCAGGGGCCGGGTCTTGCCTGGCGGGTCGCGGTGGCGCCGTTCCGGCGCGAGCTGGCGGACAGCCCGGCGCTGCAGCGCAGCCTGGACCGTTATCTGTATGTGCTGATGGCCCAGCTGGCTACCGCCTCGGCCTGCCTGCGCTTTCATATGATCGCGCCGCGGCTGGCGCGCTGGCTGCTGATGAGCCAGGACCGCGCCCACGCGGTGCGCTTTCATGTCACCCATGAGTTCCTCGCCTATATGCTGGGCGTGCGCAGGGTCGGCATCACGGTGGCGGCGGGCGTCCTGCAGCGCCAGGGCCTGATCAGCTACCGCCGCGGCGAGCTGACGGTGCTGGACAGGCCCGGCCTGGAAGCGGCCGCCTGCAGCTGCTATGGCACGGATCGGCGGTCTTATGCGGCCCAGCTCTAGGCTTGCTTCACCGGGCTTCACCAGGTGTTGCCCTGCCGCAGCGCCGGCGCGGCCTGTGTGCGGTGGCGCACAGACGCTGTGCGACGGGCTTTGCCCAATACCGGCGTTGGCCGCTGTGTCTCCGTCGAGGGCGGCGCCAGGCGCTGTGCTCCGTTCTTCGATCACTGTCTGGAGTCATGTCGATGCTTAGTTCCGAAGGTTCCAGCCCGCGCTTTGCGCGTCCCGAGTATCGCCAGGCGATGCCGGACCTGTTGCAAGGCGATGGCGCCCGGGCGGCGCCGGTGGGCGACATCCGCCTGTGCGACTGGGACGAGCTGTTCGCTGCGGTGAAGCTCAGGTTGAGGGCTCTGGTCGGCGAGCGCCTGACGGTGCGCACGCTGCTGAGCGCCCCGGTGCGCGCGAGCCAGGTCCAGGCCGGCGTGCTGGAATGCGCGGCCGCGCTGGATCAGCTGCATGCGACGCTGCTCCAGGAACTGGCCCGCAGCGGCGCGCTGGAGCTGCAGCTGTTCGACGCGCAGACCGCGCTGGCCTCGGCGCGCGCCGAACTGGCCGGCACCCAGGACGAGGAACGCAAGGCACGCCATCTGGCCATGCACGACGGCCTGACCGGCCTGCCGAACCGGCGTTATTTCAGCGAGCGCCTGGACCATGCGCTGGCCCATCTGGAGTCGCCGGACATCACGCTGGCGCTGTTCTATCTGGACCTGGACGACTTCAAGCAGATCAACGACCAGCACAGCCATGAGGTTGGTGACGAGGTGCTGAAGGTGGTGGCCCTGCGCCTGGCCCGGGTGGTGCGCAGCGAGGACATGTTCAGCCGCCTGGGCGGCGACGAGTTTGCCTGCCTGCGCATGGGGCCGGCGCTGGGCCGGCCGCAGCTGAGCGCGCTGGCGGGCAAGCTCTTTGACGCGGTGTCCGCACCGTTGAGCATCGGCGCGCTGACCCTGCAGATCAAGCCCAGCATCGGCATCGCGCTCTACCCGGGCGACGGCAGCAGCAGCGCCGCCTTGCTCAGAAGCGCCGATGCGGCCATGTATGACGCCAAGCGCCAGCACTGCGGCCACGCCTTCTTCGATCACGGCGGCTGAACCGGCGCGAGGCGCCGCCCGCGAGCTGCGCGACAATGCGGCGCATGCAAGCAAGAACCCCCGATCCCGTCCGCCCCGAAGGCTTTTTGCGCGTCAGCGCCGCGCTGGCAGCCAGGCAGCATGCCCACGCGCCGCTATGGCTGGAGGTGGCCGCGCGTACCTCGCAGGAGGCGGCCGACGCGCTGGGCGTGAGCCTGGGTCAGATCGCCAAGTCGGTGGTGTTTCGCCGCAAGACGGACGAGCAGGCGGTGCTGGTGATCGCCTCGGGCGACCGGCGCGTGGACGAGAAGAAGCTCAAGGACCTGACCGGCCCGCTGGGCCGCGCCGATGCCGACTCTGTGAAGGCGCGCACCGGTTTTTCCATCGGCGGTGTCTCGCCGCTGGGTTTCGCGCCCATCGAGGGGGCGGCCGCGCCGCTGCTCTTCGTCGACCAGGAGCTGTTCCGCTTCGACGTGATCTGGGCCGCCGCCGGCCATCCGAACGGTGTGTTCAAGATGACGCCGGCCGAACTGGCGGCGCTGACCGAGGCGCCGGTGATCGATGTGGTCTTGCCTGTGCAGGCAGCGATATGAACGCCGTGCTTGTTTCCAGCGTCCCGTCGCCTTGCAGCAATGTCTGCAAGATGCATGAGCCGAGCGGCTGGTGCGAGGGCTGCGCGCGCACCATTGCCGAGATCGCGGCCTGGTCCAGGGCCGACGACGCCACCCGCCTGGCCATCCTGGCCCGCCTGCCCGAGCGCCGCGCCGCGCTGATCGAGCAGGGCATCTTCACCGCAGCAGCCTCCACGGACGGCCCCTGATGAAACACCTGACCTTTTATTTCGACCCCGTCTCGCCCTATGCAGCCCTGGCCTTCGACCGTCTGCCCGAGGCCTTGGTGGGCTGCAGCTACACGGTCGAGTACCGGCCGGTGCTGTTCGCGGCCCTGCTGCATGCGATCGGCCAGAAGGGCCCGGCCGAGATCGAGAGCAAGCGCCAGTGGACCTTCCGCCAGGTGGCCTGGCTGGCCCACCAGCTGAACATCCCGCTGGATACGCCGGCCCAGCATCCCTTCAACCCGCTGCCGCTGCTGCGCCTGGCCTGGGCCTGCGGCGCGCAGCCGCTGGGCACGCCGAATCGCCTGGTGGTCGAGAAGATCCTGCACCATGTCTGGCGCTCGGCCGGTGCCGATGCCGTCAACCCCGAGCGCCTGGCTGCGCTGACGCAAGACCTGGCTCCGGCCCGCGATCCGGGCAGCGAGGTGATCAAGGAGCAATTGCGCCAGGCCACCGAGCAGGCGCTGAAGGCGGGTGTGTTCGGGGTGCCGACGATCGCCGTGGACGGGCGGCTGTTCTGGGGCCTGGACGCGCTGCCCATGCTGGCCGCCTATCTGAAGGGCGATCCCTGGTTTGCCAGCGGCGCCTGGGAAGCGGCCGGGGCCAAGCGCGCCGGCGTCGTGCGCCGCCACTGAGCCCGTCTCGGTGCTTACCCTGCCCAGGGCTCTCATCTCACATCGAGAAATGAAAACCTAGGGTTGCAGCGGGTTTCGTCAGCCAGCGTTCAGCGCCGCGTCAGACGAGGGTCAGAGCCGGCTCCGATAGTCGCGCCATGGATCACCGGTCGGTGGTCCTTCGCAACATATCGGAGACAAGCATCATGGCCACTGCAAGCGCAGTATCGACCGCCAAGACACCGATGACCCGGGAGGAGAAGAAGGTCATCTTCGCCTCCTCACTGGGCACGGTGTTCGAGTGGTACGACTTCTATCTCTATGGCTCGCTGGCGGCCATCATCGCCAAGCAGTTCTTCTCGGGCCTGGATCCGCAGGCGGCCTTCATCGCCTCGCTGATGGCCTTTGCCGCTGGCTTCATCGTGCGCCCCTTCGGCGCGCTGGTGTTCGGCCGGCTCGGCGACATGATCGGCCGCAAGTACACCTTCCTGGTGACCATCCTGATCATGGGCCTGTCGACCTTCATCGTCGGCATCCTGCCCACCTACGCCACCATCGGCGTGGCCGCCCCGGTGATCCTGGTCATCCTGCGCATGCTGCAAGGCCTGGCGCTCGGTGGTGAGTACGGTGGTGCCGCCACCTATGTGGCCGAGCATGCGCCGCAGGGCAAGCGTGGCGCCTACACCTCCTGGATCCAGACCACCGCGACCCTGGGCCTGTTCCTGTCGCTGATGGTGATCCTGGGCACCCGCACCCTGATCGGCGAAGAAGCCTTTGCCGACTGGGGCTGGCGCGTGCCCTTCATCCTCTCGGTCGTGATGCTGGCCATCAGNCCTTTGCCGACTGGGGCTGGCGCGTGCCCTTCATCCTCTCGGTCGTGATGCTGGCCATCAGCGTCTGGATCCGCCTGTCGATGAACGAGTCGCCGGCCTTCCAGAAGATGAAGTCCGAGGGCAAGACCTCGAAGGCGCCGCTGTCCGAGTCCTTCGGCCAGTGGAAGAACCTGAAGATCGTGCTGCTGGCGCTGTTCGGCCTGGTCGCCGGCCAGGGCGTGGTCTGGTATTCGGGCCAGTTCTATGCGCTGTTCTTCCTGACCAGCGTGCTGAAGGTGGACGGCTCGACGGCCAATGTGATGGTGGCGGTCTCGCTGATCATCGGCACGCCGTTCTTCCTGCTGTTCGGCACGCTGTCTGACAAGATCGGCCGCAAGCCCATCATCATGGCCGGCCTGCTGCTGGCCATCGTGACCTACTTCCCGCTGTTCAAGGCGCTGACCGCCGCCGCCAACCCCGATCTGGCCCGCGCCCAGGCGACGGCCCAGATCGTCGTGACGGTGGATCCGGCCGCCTGCTCCTTCCAGGGCAGCCCGGTCGCCAAGGAAGTGGACTTCGCCAGCTCCTGCGACATCGCCAAGCGTGCGCTGGCACAGTCGGCCGCCAGCTACGAGACGGTTGCAGGCCCGGCCGGCACCGTCGCCAGCATCAAGATCGGCGACAAGGTCGTCAGCTCGCTGAACGCCACCCGCACCGCCGACGGCTACAGCTTCGACGACGCCAGCAAGAAGAACATCGCCGCCTTCAAGAAGGAATTGGCCGATGCGCTGAAGGCCGCCGGCTACCCGCCCAAGGCCGATCCGGCCAAGGTCAACAAGCCGCTGGTCGTGGCGATCCTGACCATTCTGGTGATCTATGTGACCATGGTCTACGGCCCGATCGCGGCGATGCTGGTCGAGATGTTCCCGACCCGCATCCGCTACACCTCGATGAGCCTGCCGTACCACATCGGCAACGGCTGGTTCGGCGGCATGCTGCCCTCGATCACCTTCGCGATGGTGGCGCAGAACGGCAATATCTATCACGGCCTCTGGTACCCGATCGTGATCGCCGGCATGAGCTTCGTGATCGGCATGATCTTCGTCAAGGAGACCAAGGACGTGGACATCTACGCCCGCGACTGAGACGGTCTGACCGTCTGAAGTGAGGAGCGGCCTGCGGGCCGCTCTTTTTTTTGCTGCGGCACAATCCCCGCCCATGTCCGAGCGCCCTTCAAAGAAAGCAAACAGCCCGGCCGAACAGCGCCGCCTGCAGATGGCCGATATTGCGCGGCTGGCCGGTGTCTCGGTCTCGACCGTGTCGCGCGCGCTCAACGGCAGTTCGCTGGTCAATGACGAGACGCGCACGCGCGTGGCGGAGCTCGCGCGCTCGCTGAACTACTCGATCAATCTGGGCGCGCAGAACCTGCGGCTGCAGAAGAACCGCACGGTGGCGGTGGTCCTGCCTTACGAGGCCAGCTCGCGCCAGCACATTTCCGACCCCTTCTTCCTCGCCCTGATCGGCAGCATTGCCGACGCGCTGACCGACCAGGGCTACGACATGCTGCTGTCGCGCGTCGATGCCGAGCACCTGGATCTGGCCGCGCAGTTCTACGATTCCGGCAAGGCCATCGCGGTGCTGATGATCGGCCAGTGGCGTCACCACGATCAGCTCAACGCGCTGGCCGCACGCCAACTGCCGCTGGTGGTGTGGGGTGGGGCGCTGCCGCAGCAGCTGTACTGCAGCGTCGGCGGCGACAACCGCGCCGGGGGTCTGCAGGCGACCCGCCACCTGCTGGGTCTGGGCCGGCGGCGGCTGGCCTTCCTCGGCGATGCACAACTGCCCGAGGTCTGGTTGCGCCGCGAGGGCCATCACCAGGCGCTGGCCGAGGCCGGCCTGAGCCCCGATGCCGCGCTGGAGCTGGCGCTGCCCTTCGAGCCGGTCGGCGCTCGCGCGGTGCTGGAGCGCTGGCTGCCACAGATGCCGGACGTGGATGCGGTGCTCGCCTGCAGCGACCTGCTCGCGCTGCAGGCGATTCAGGTGCTGCGCGCCCAGGGCCGGCGCGTGCCCGAGGACGTGGCCGTGGTCGGCTATGACGACATGCCGCTGGCCGCCTACTGCGAGCCGCCGCTGAGCACCGTGCATCAGCCGGTGGCCGAGGCGGGCGCCGAACTGGTGGCCGCGCTGACGGCGCAGCTGCGTGGCGAACGGGCCAGCTCGCGCACCCTCGCCGTCGAGCTGATCGTGCGCCGTAGCACGGTTTGACCATCGATTGCAATAAGTTCTGAATGACTGGCATTCAATGCCTGATAGTAAGCGTTTCCCCTTGTTTGCAATCGATTGCAATAAAACCAGAATGGTGCCCAACGAGACGGCAACGGTGCATCTGGCCCCAGCATGGCGCGAGCGGCCCGGCGGTCTCGAATAACAACCGGCACAAGGGCACGGGTCCCGGCCGGCACCCCACGGAGACACTATGCACAACGCCCCCATTCCCGCCCGCGCCGCGCCGCGGACCCGCCCGGTGCTGGCCGCCGTCACACTGGCCGTGCTGCAACTGCCGGCCTGGGCCCAGAGCCCGGCGGCCGCCGATGCGCCGCCGGCCGTCGACGGCCTGAAGCTCGATCAGGTCGTGATCACCGGCACCTCGACCCTGCGCAGCAAGATGCAGCAAAGCGTCTCGGTCTCCAGCATGGATGGGGAGCAGTTGCAAAAGAGCGGCGCCACCAACGCCGCCGAACTGCTGCGCGGTGTTCCCGGTCTGCGTGCCGAGTCCAGCGGTGGCGAGGGCAATGCCAATATCACGGTGCGCGGCGTGCCCCTGTCGGCCGGCGGCTCGCGCTATGTGCAGATGCAGGAGGACGGCCTGCCGGTGCTGCTGTTTGGCGACATCGCCTTCGGCACCGCCGACCAATTCCTGCGCGTCGACTACAGCACCGACCGGCTGGAGGTGGTACGCGGCGGCTCGGCCTCGACCCTGGCCTCGAACTCGCCCGGCGGCATCATCAACTTCATCAGCAAGACCGGCGCCGAAGCGGGCGGGGCGATCGGCCTGACGGCCGGTCTGGACACCCGGCTGTGGCGCATCGATGCCGACTACGGCGGCCGCCTCGGCAATGGCACGAGTTTTCATATCGGCGGCTTCCAGCGCGTCGGCGAAGGCGGCCGCCCCAGCGGCCGGACGCTGGAGCAGGGCGGGCAGATCAAGGCCAGCATCACCCAGAAGATCGATGCCGGCTATCTGCGCCTGAGTCTGAAGGCGCTGAACGACCGCACGCCGTCCTTCATGCCGGTGCCGGTGACCGTCAGCAACGGCACTATCCGCACCATCCCCGGCATCGACCCGCGCACGGCCTTCTTCCTCACCGCCAGCCTGCCCAGCGACACCGGCTACAACAAGGATGGCGGCCTCAGCACCAGCCAGACCCGCGACGGACTGCGCGTCAAGAGCCTGGCGCTCGGCTTCGAGGCCGGCCTGGATCTGGGAGGCGGCCTGCGCATCGACGAGAAGTTCCGCACGGCCAGCAACTCGGGCCGCTTCATGGCGCTGTTCCCCGCCGACAACGGCGGCAACGGAGCGGCCGCCTCTTTCACCGGCACCTTGTTCAACAGCGCGCTCGACAACTTCGACAACACCTTCAACGATCTCAAGCTCAGCCAGGTGCTGCAGCTCGGCACGGCCAAGACCACCCTGGTCGGCGGTCTGTTCTATGGCCGCCAGACGGTGGCGCAGACATGGTTCTGGAACCAGTACAAGCTGACGATGGACGGCGAGAACGCCCAGGTGGTGGATGCCAACGGCCAGCCCAGCAGCGCACCGGTGGCACTGGGCTGGTCCACCTGGGGCGGCTGCTGTGTGCGCAACTGGGATGTCGACTACACCGAGACCTCGCCCTATGCGGCGGCCACCGTCGAGCTCGGTGCGCTGATCCTGGACGTCAGCCTGCGGCGCGACGAGCAGAAGGCGCGCGGCTACACGCTGGCCGGCAACAATGTGACGCAGACCTGGGATGAGGCCAGCCGCAAGAACATCCGCTACAAGCTCAGTCATAACGCCTATTCGCTGGGCGCCAACTACGCGATCGGCCGCAATCTGGCCGCCTTCGGCCGCATCAGCAAGGGCGCGGCCTTCAGCGCCGACCGCCTGCTCTATGGCAATCCGCTGGATGGCTCGGTGCCGATCAGCATCAACGAGATCGATCAGTTCGAGGGCGGCATCAAATGGCGTGCCCAGGGTCTGAGCCTGTTCGCGACGCTGTTCAGCGCCCGCACCAAGGAAAGCAACTACGAGCTCACGACGCAGACCTTCAGCGCCAACAAATACGAGGCCAGCGGCCTGGAGCTGGAGGCTGCTTATGCGCAGGGCAATTTCCGCATCAACGGCGGCGCCACCCTGACCGACGCCAAGATCAAGGCCTCCAGCGATGCGGCCGCGGTCGGCCGGCAGCCGCGCCGCCAGGCCCGCTTTGTCTATCAGCTGGCGCCGAGCTACAGCTTCGGCGATCTGGAACTCGGCGCGACCCTGATCGGCTCCGGCAAGTCCTATGGCGATGATGCCAATACCATACGGATGAAGGGCTACACCCTGGTCAATGCCTTCGTGAACTACCAGTTCAACGAGCAGACCCTGCTCTCGGTCTCGGCCAACAATCTCTTCGACAAGCTGGCCTATACCGAGATCGAGGGCGACGGGCATGCCGCGCGGGCCTTCAACGGGCGCACGCTGCGCGCCACACTGAAGTACAGCTTCTGAACGCCGCAGACATGTCCATCCTGACCGCAGACCTGGCCCGCGTGGCTGTCGTTGTCGCCGGCGAAGCGCTGGTGGATGAATTCCACGATCGCCAGGTGGCGGGCGGCGCCCCCTTCAATCTGGCACGTTCGCTGGCCGCCTTGCTGGGCGGGGATCGCGTGCTGCTGCTGACCCGTGTGGGCGCGGGCGATGCCGGTGCCCGGGCCGTCCTCGCCAGCCTGGCGCGCTTCGGCATGGGCCTGGCGGGTGTGCAGCAGGATGCGAGCCGGCCGACCGGCCGGGTCACGGTCAGCGAGACCGAGGGCGGCCACAGCTTTCATATCCATGCGCCCGCGGCCTGGGACTTCATCGAGCCGGCGCCGGCCCTGCTGACGGCGCTGCACGCGCGCTTCTTCTGCTTCGGCACGCTGGCCCTGCGGGGCGAACGCTCGCGCCTGAGCATTCTTGAGCAGGCCCGGACGGTGAGGGCGCTGGGCGGCCTGGTCTATCTGGACCTGAACCTGCGCCGCGGCACCGACACGCCCGAGCTGGCCGCGCTCTCGCTGGCCGGGGCCGATTGGCTCAAGGTCAACGACGAGGAGCTGGATCGCTTGCTGGGCTGGTTTGGCGCGCCGGCCGGGCCGGCCCCGGACCCGCTGGGGCCGGCCGCAGCGCTGGGCGACGCGGTACGCGGCCTGATGCAGCGCTTCGGCCTGCAGCGCCTGATCCTGACCCGGGGCGCGGCCGGCTATGCGGCCTTCGATGCCGAGGGAGGCTTGCTGGCCGAGGGCGCCGGCGTGGCCGTGCCCCGGCTGGCCGACACGGTGGGCGCCGGCGACGGCTTCTCGGCCATGCTGCTGGCGGCCACGCTGAGCGGCCTGCCGCCGGACCGCGCGCTGGCGCTGGCCAACGGCTATGCGGCGGCGCTGTGCGGCCAGCGCGGCCCGATTCCCGATGACGATGCCTTCTTCCTGCCATGGCGGCAGCGCCTGGGCCACGAGGCGTGCGCATGAGCCTCATCAAACCGCGCCTGACGTTCTGGCAGATCGTCAATATGAACATCGGCTTCTTCGGCATCCAGTTCAGCTTCGGTCTGCAGCAGAGCAATATGAGCCCGATCTACCAGTATCTGGGCGCCGACGAGGCCAGCCTGCCGCTGCTGTGGCTGGCCGGGCCGATGACGGGCCTGCTGGTGCAGCCGCTGGTCGGGGCTTTCAGCGACCGCACCGTGACCCGCTGGGGCCGGCGCACACCGTACTTCCTGATCGGTGCGCTGCTGTGCAGCCTGGGCCTGCTGGTGATGCCCTTCAGTCCGACCCTGTGGTTCGCCGCCGGGCTGCTGTGGATACTCGATGCGGCCAACAACGTGACGATGGAGCCTTACCGCGCCTATGTCTCCGACCGCCTGGACCGCAGCCAGCACTCGCTGGGCTTTCTGACGCAGAGCGCCTTCACCGGGCTGGCCCAGACGCTGGCCTATCTGGCGCCGACCCTGCTGGTGCTGCTGGGCATGGACAAGGACGCCCTGGCCGGCAACAACATCCCGCGCATCACCGTGGCGGCCTTCATGATAGGGGCGCTGTTCTCGGTCACGACGGTCTGGTGGTCGGTGCGCACCGTGCCCGAGCTGGCGCTGCCGGCCGAGGAGATCGCGAGGCTGCGCGGCCAGCCGCGCGGCCTGGCTGCGGCGCTGTCCGAGATCTGGGATGCGCTGCGCGAGATGCCGCGGGCCATGCGCCAGCTGTGGTGGATGAAGCTGTTCCAGTGGTACGCGATGATGTGCTACTGGATCTACATCGTGCCCTCGCTGGCGCTGACGATGTTTGGCAGCAGCGACCCGCTGTCGCAGGGCTTTCGCGATGCCGGTCTGCTGAACGGCCAGATCGGCGGCTTCTACAACTTCGTGGCCTTTCTCGCGGCCTTTGCGATGGTGCCGTTCACGCGCCGCTTCGGCCCCAAGCGCGTGCACGCGCTGTGCCTGGTGCTGGCCGGCATCGGGCTGTGGACGATCCCGGAAATCCAGAACCGCTGGCTGCTGCTGCTGCCCATGCTGGGCGTGGGCCTGGCCTGGGCCAGCATCATGGGCAACCCCTATGTGCTGCTGGCCGGCAGCATCCCGCCGGAGCGCGCCGGGGTCTATATGGGCATCTTCAATATGTTCATCGTGATCCCGATGCTGATCCAGATGCTGACGCTGCCGCTGATCTATCGCAGTCTGCTCGCCGGCCAGCCCGACAACGTGATCCGCCTGGCCGGCGCGCTGCTGGTGTGCGCCGCCATCGCGGTGTTGCGCGTGCAGACCTCGCCGGCCGAACCAAAAACCGCTTCAAACCGATGAAAAACCAAGTCCAACTGATTACCTATGTCGACCGCCTCGGCGGCCGGCTTGATGGCCGCGACCTGCAGCGCCTGCGCGCGCTGCTGGCGCCCGGCGGCGCGCTGGGCGGGCTGTTCGGTGGCGTGCACCTGCTGCCCTTCTTCCATGCGATCGACGGCGCCGACGCCGGCTTCGATCCGATCGATCACACCCGGGTCGACCCCCGCCTGGGTGACTGGACCGACATCAAGGCACTGACCGAGGTGATGGACGTGATGGGCGATGTGATCGTCAACCATATGTCCAGCGCCTCGCCGCAGTTCCTCGACTATTCGGCGCGCGGTGATGCCTCACCCTATGCCGGCCTGTTCCTGAGCCTGGATGCGGTGTTCCCGCAGGGCGCCAGCGAGGCGGATCTGCTGGCCGTCTACCGGCCGCGCCCGGGCCTGCCGCTGAGCACGGTCACGCTGCAGAACGGCCAGAAGAAAATCCTCTGGACCACCTTCACCGCGGCCCAGATCGACATTGCCGTGCACCACCCCCAGGGCCGGGCCTACCTGGACAGCATCCTGCAGACCTTTGCCGGCAACGGCGTGCGCATGGTGCGGCTGGATGCGGTCGGCTATGCGATCAAGAAGGCCGGTGCCAGCTGCTTCATGATGCCGCAGACCTTCGACTTCATTGCCGAGTTCGCCGGCCGCGCACGCGCGCTGGGCATCGAGGTGCTGGTCGAGATCCACGCCCACTACCGGCGCCAGATCGAGATCGCCGCCCGGGTCGACTGGGTCTATGACTTCGCGCTGCCGCCGCTGATACTGCATGCCTTCTTCTTCGGCACGGCCGCGCCGCTGCGGCGCTGGATCGCCCTGCGGCCGAGCAATGCGCTGACGGTGCTGGACACGCATGACGGCATCGGCATCATCGACATCGGTGCCGAGGCCGGCGACCGGGAGCGGCAGCCGGGTCTGGTGCCACCGGCGGAGCTGGACGCGCTGGTCGAACGCATCCATCTCAACAGCGGCGGCACCAGCCGCCAGGCCACCGGTGCGGCCGCCTCCAATCTGGACCTCTACCAGGTCAACTGCAGCTACTACGACGCGCTGGGCCGCGACGACACGCGCTACCTGCTGGCCCGCGCGCTGCAGTTCTTCCTGCCCGGTGTGCCGCAGGTCTACTACGTCGGCCTGCTGGCCGGCCACAACGACATGGCGCTGCTGGCGCGCAGCGGGGTCGGGCGCGACATCAACCGCCATCGCTACGATGAGGCCGAGATCGCCGCCGATCTGCAGCGTCCGGTCGTGCTGCGTCTGCTGGCGCTGATACGACTGCGCAACAGCCACCCGGCGTTCGGCGGCAGCTTCGACTGCAGCGGTGACGATCAAGACCTGACCCTGCGCTGGCGTGCCGACGGCGTCCATGAGGCCAGCCTGCATGTCAACTTCCAGACCCTTGAGCACCAGCTGCGCTGCAGCGACGGGCAGGGCGGCTGGCAGCAGTGGCCATGGGACTGAACTCAGCTGGCTGTCAGCAAAGCCCGCAAGAATCGTCTCGTTCATCAACAGAGGATTGAGACATGTGGAAGATCATTGCCGGCTTCGCCGCCTTCGCCGCGCTCGCGCTTTTCATCCTGAGCCAGGGAGGCGACATCGATCTGGGCGGCGAGAAGCACGACATCGGCGCGCACAGCGAGGCGGTAGCCGAGCCGGCCTCGGCCGCCGCTTCGCGCTGAAACGCCTAACCCAGGATCAGGCGCCTTCGACGGCCGCGCGCTGCGGGGCCAGCCGGGGCAGGCGGATCACGGTGCGGGTGCCGGCACCGACCGTGCTGAGAACCTCGATCTGGCCGCCCAGCACATTGGTGACGATGTTGTGCACGATGTGCATGCCCAGGCCCGAGCCGCCGGTGCCCAGCTTGGTCGTGAAGAAGGGGTCGAAGATGCGGCGGCGCACCGACTCGTCCATGCCGACGCCGTCGTCGACCACCAGCAGCTCCACCATCTCGGCGTCCAGCGTGCGGCAGCTGACCTGCACCAGCCCGGTCTCGCGGCCCTCGAAGCCGTGCACCAGCGCGTTCATCAGCAGATTGGTCAGCACCTGGCCGAGCGCGCCCGGATAGGAGTTCATCGCGGCACCCGTGCACAAATCGGTGCGGATCGCATAGGGCGTGTGCTTGAAGCTGGGCTCCACCATCACCAGCACATCCTCGACCACCTGGGCCAGATCGAAGTCGCGGCGCGAGTCGGTGGTCTGGTCGATCGCGACCTGCTTGAAATCGCGCACCAGATCGGCCGCCTTCTGCACATTGCGCTGCAGGATGTCCTGGCCGCGCCGGGTGTCGCGCGCCAGCTCTTCGAGCAGGCTGCGCCGCATCGGCACGCTGTTGCTGAGCATGGCCTCGAGCTTGCCCCAGCGGTCTTCCAGCGCCGAGACCACGGTCAGCGCATTGCCCAGTGGCGTGTTCAGCTCATGCGCGACGCCGGCCACCAAGCGACCAAGCGAGGCCAGCTTCTCCGACTCGACCAGCTCGCGCTGCGCGGTCTTCAGGTTCGCCATCGCCTGGGTCAGCTCGGTATTGGCCGCCGTCAACTCGGCGGTGCGCTGGGCCACCTGGTATTCCAGCGTGCTGGCATGCTGGCGCAGCTCGTCGAAGGCCGCCAGCAGGGCCTGGCGCATGCGCTCCATCGCCTTGCCGACGCGGGCGATCTCGTCGTCGCGGCCCATGTCCAGGGTCTGCTCCAGCGGCTGGTCGAGCTTGCCGGCGGCCAGCTTGGCGGCCGCCTGGCTGAGCCGGTTCATCGGCTGCAGCACGCGGCGCTGCATCACGATCAGGATCAGCGCCAGCGAGAGCGTCAGGGTCAGGCCGCTGCGCAGCAGGCTTTGCAGCATGTCGGCGCGCTTGCGTTCCAGCAGCGGCGCGGCGCTCATCGTCACGGTGATCTGGGCGATCTCGCGGCCGTCGCGCAGCACCGGCCGGGTCTGGCTCAGCGTCAGGCTGCGGTCCGCGACCTCGCGCTGGAATTCGGCAAAAGGCTTGGGCGAGGAGGGCTCGATCACCAGCACCGCGACAAAGCGCGGGTCGTCGACCTGGGCCTTGATCATCGGCTCGGCCAGATCGGGCGAGACCTGCCAGATCGGCTCCGACAACGACAGCGCCAGGATCTCGACCACGCGCGACAGATCGCGCCTGAGGTCCTCCATCGCCTCCCGCCGCGTCGCATTGCTCTCGAACAGCAGCACCGCGCCGGTGGGCACCAGCAGGCCGGCTACCAGGGCCATCACGACGGCATTGCGCAGCGATGACTTGGCCAGGCGTATCAAGGCTGCAGCCTCTCGATGGGCATCAGGACGGCGAGGCCCGGACCACCGGTTGTGCCTGGAGCATGGGCGCGTGACATGGGGCGATTATGTGGGAAACAAGGGGGTCAGGGCTTGCCCTGGGCCGCACAGGGCTGCAGGCCGCGCCGCGGGATCGGTGTGCTCATCACGAGGGCGGTACGGGTCTCGCCGTAGGCGTTGATGCGGGCGATCAGGGCCTCCAGTTCCGCCATGCCGGGCGCGACGACCGTCATCACATAGGAGTCGGCGCCGGTCACATGGTGGCACTCCAGCACCTCGGCCATGGTCCTGAGCTTGGCCAGCAGCTTGGCCTTGGCCGGCTGGGCCGCAGTGATGCCGATGATGGCGCGCACCGCGTAGCCGACGGCCAGCGGGTCCAGCTCGGCATGGATGCCGCTGATCACGCCGGCCTCCTGCAGGCGCCGCAGGCGCTCGGCGGTGGCCGGGATCGACAGGCCGGTCGCGGCCGCCAGCGTCTTCAGCGGCGCGCGGCCATCGGATTGCAAGGCCTGCAGCAGCAGCCAGGCTTTCTCATCGAGTTGCAAGGAAACACCCATGCTGACCTTAAATAATGTCGGTGTCGCCGCGAGTCCGCCTGAATTTGCGGCTTGGTCGTCGCCTGCGCTGATCCTACAGTGCTGGGCATGGACTTCACCAGCACCTTGACCCTTTTTCTCCAGGCCTCGCTGATCGGTCTGGCGATCGCCGCACCGGTCGGCCCGATCGGCCTGCTGACGATTCAGCGCAGCCTGCAGCAGGGCCCGCAGGCCGGCCTGGCCACCGGCCTGGGCGCGGCCGTGGCCGATGCGCTGTATGGCGCGGTGGGCGCCTATGGTGTCGGTGCGGTGATCAACGCGCTGGCGGCGGCACGGCTGCCGCTGGCCCTGGGCGGCGCGGCCTTCCTGCTCTATATGGCCTGGGGGCTGTGGCGTGCGCCGGCGGCGCAGCTGAGCGCCCGGCCCGCCTTGTCGGGCCACAGCCTGTGGCGCTACTTCGCCGGCACGGTGCTGCTGACCCTGTCCAACCCAGCGACCATTTTTTCCTTCATCGCGGTCTTCGGTGCCTTGTCGGCGCGCTCGGCCTCGGCCTCGCCGGGCCTGGTGGTGCTGGGGGTGTTTGTCGGCTCGGCCCTGTGGTGGCTGGCGCTGAGCGCCGGGGTCGGGCGGCTGCGCCAGCGCTTTGACGCGCGCTGGCAGCGCCGCGTGCAGCGCGCCAGCGCGCTGGCGCTGGCCGCCTTCGCGCTGTGGCAGCTCGGTGGCCTGCTCGGCCCGGCCGGGCTCAGCGCCGCGTGATGACGATCTCCAGATAGGCGCTGGGCACCACCAGCGAGTCCGGACCGGCCCGATTCAGGCCGTTCAGCAGCGCGGTGAGGTCCTGTTCGAGCAGCAAAGCCTGCTCGGCCGGCAGGGCCGCAAAGGCCTTATGCACCGGCCCGTACCAGCTGCGGAACACCTCGATGAAGTGGGCGGCAGAGCGGTAGCGGAAGTTGAACAGCCGCGGCGTCACCGCGATGGCTGCGGCCCGCTCGCCGAACAGGGTTTGCAGATGGCTCTCGACGCCCCAGAGCGAGGGTGAGGGCACGCCGGCCGGCGGCGGCAGATGGCGGCCCAGGGTCTTGAAGAGCTGGCCGACAAAGCCCTCGGGCGTCCAGTTGGCCAGGCCGATGCGGCCGCCGGGCCGGCAGACCCGGGCCAGCTCGGCGGCGGCGCGGGCCTGGTCGGGCGCGAACATCACGCCGAAGCTGGACAGCACGGCGTCGAAGCTGCCGTCCTCGAAGGGCAGGGCCTCGGCATCGGCGACCTGGAAGCTCATCTCCAGACGCTCGGCGCGGGCGCGTTCGGCGCCGCGCTCCAGCAGGCCCGGTACATAGTCGGTGGACGTGACCCGGCAGCCGCGCCGCGCCGCCGCCAGGCTGGCATTGCCGTTGCCGGCCGCCACATCGAGCACGCGCTCGTCGCAGCGCAGATCGCAGGCCTCGGCCAGCTGCTCGCCGACGAGTTGCAGGCTGGTGCCGATGACGGCGTAGTCGCCGCTGGCCCAGGCGGTCTGCTGGCGGGCCTTGAGGGCGGCGAGGTCGGGGGTGCTGCTCATGGTGGGGATATCCTGTGATGGTGGCAAGGTGGGGGCCAGTGATCTCTGGCCCTGGTCCCACTGTGGCGGCGCGCCTGCCCGGCCGTCCTGCCCAGGCGTCGCTGTGAACTGTCCCTGCGTCCGGCACCCCCTGTTTGACGACTCGGCGCAGAATGCGGCAGCGCAGCCAGTCCCGAAAGGCAAGCCCATGATCGATCAGCAGTCCGATATGGCGGCGGCCCTGGCGCGTGTGCGTGCGGTGCTGCAGCGCCGCCCCGCGAGCGGCCTGCATGAGGATGCGCCGGCCACTGCGCGCTGGGATGGCGGCTGTCGCGTCACGGCCCGGCATGCCAATGGCACCGAGATCGCCAGCGATATGCCCACCGAGCTCGGCGGCAGCGGCGACCTGATCACGCCGGGCTGGCTGTTCCGCGCCAGCCTGGCCTCCTGTGCCACCACCTCCATCGTGCTGACCGCCGCCAGCGAGGGCGTGGTGCTGACGGCCTTGGAGGTGCGGGCCTGCAGCCGCTCGGACTCGCGCGGCCTGCTGGGCATGAGCGAGGCCGATGGTCGCCCGGTGCCCGGCGGCCCGAGCGCGTTGCGGCTGCAGGTGCGCATTGCCGCGCCGGGCGTGGCGCCGCAGCGGCTGCGTGCGCTGGTGGCGCAGGGCTTGCGCTGCTCGCCGGTGCCCAATGCGGTGCAGCAGGCCACCGGCCTGGCGCTGCAGGTCGACATCGACCCCGCTTGAGCGCCGGCATGGATGCACTCTCGGAGACGCTTCGCATCGTGCGCCTGGTCAGCGCGATCTTTCTGCAGGGGCGTTTCAGCGCGCCCTGGTGCTACCAGTCGCCCAGTGCCGATGCGGCCGCGCCGCTGCTGGAGCCGGGCGCCGAGCGGGTGGTGATCTTTCATCTGATCACCGATGGCGAGTGCCATGTCGAGCTGGGCGATGCACCACCTCTGCATCTGGTAGCCGGCGACGCGGTGCTGTTCACTCAGGGTGATGCGCACCGGATGGCGTCGACACCGGGCCTGCCGCCGGCCCAGGGCGCGCGGCTGGACGAGGTGCTGGCGCGTCGGCCGCGGCGGCTGGCCTATGGCGGCGGCGGGGCGAGGACGCGCCTGGTCTGCGGCTATCTGGCCTGCGATGCCCGGCTGGCGCGGCTGCTGTTGACGGGCCTGCCCCGGGTGCTGCGCGTGCATGTGCGCGGCAGCGAGGCCGGCGACTGGCTGGAGGCCTCGCTGCGCTATGCGCTGGCCCAGGGGCGCTCGCCACAGCCCGGCGCCGAGGGCCTGCTGGCCAAGCTGGCCGAGCTGCTTTTCATCGAGGTGCTGCGTCTGCATATGAACACGCCGGGCGAGGGCCGCAGCGGCTGGCTGGCCGGCATGGGCGATCCGGTCGTCGGCGCGGCCCTGCAGGGCATGCATCAGCAGCCGGCCCGGGCCTGGACCCTGGACGAGCTGGCGCGCCATGCCGGCAGCTCGCGCTCGGTGCTGGCCGAGCGCTTCCAGCGCCTGGTCGGCAGTGCGCCGATGCAGTACCTGACCCAGTGGCGCCTGCTGCTGGCGGCCAATCTGCTGCGCCACAGCAGCGACCAGCTGAGCCGTATTGCCGAGCAGGTCGGCTACCAGACCGACACCGCCCTCAGCCGCGCCTTCCGGCGCGAGTACGGCGCGCCGCCGGCAGCCTGGCGGCGCAGCCAGGGCTTGCCGGCCCGACGCTAGAACGGTCTTGTTGTCGCGCCTGCGGCCGCTGTCAGTCGCCGACAACCAGGCCCAGGCGCCGCATCATCCATTCGGCACCGGCCTCGCGCAGCATCGCCGGCCAGCCGGGATGGACAGACACCAGGCGAATGAAATCGTCCCAGGGGGCGGCGCTGTGCGGCCCCAGGCTCACCAGACGCTCCATGCTGATCCCGCCCGCCGAGAGAAACGCCGGCAGGCTGTCGTAGCCGGTGTGCCGGATCAGGAAGCTGGGCGTCAGAAGTTCCTCAACAGGCACCATGTGCGGCGGATGCCGCGACGCTGGTTCGCCCAGTCGGGCGTTGCGTCTCTGGCCTCGTCCGGCAAACGGTATGACCTTGGCTTGAGGGATGCTCTGCATGGCGGGCCTCGACGCGCTGGCCCGAGCCCGGGGGAGCTCGGCGCATGAAGGCGATGCTGACGCGATGCCTGGCCGGCATCTGTGCGCTGCAGCACAGAACTCCCTCGTGGTGTTCCAGAAACTGGGATTCAGCGCGGTAGCCGGGCGGGCCGGCTGCGCAGAAGAACCAGATCGGAACCTTGCTCGATGGCGTTGACGAGGTATTGCATCGTCAGCTCAAGCTCGTCTTGATTGCACCAGTAGTCGTCGATGGTTCCGTGTTGCGAATAGCGGGAGCGATTGAAGCCCTCTTCGATGTCGTTGTACCAAATGACGCTGGCTCCAATGATGGCGACAACCCAGAATCCACCGCCCTGATCGCCGTAGGGATGCTGCTGCCATTTCACGGGTTCGATGCGTATGGCTTCCCAAAGACGCAATTGAGGCAGGCTCATGCGCGCTTGCCCTTGGACAATTCGCTTGCGCAAAGCGGTCTCGGCGATGGGTTCCCATTCAAGCATGGTGGGGCGCGGTCCGACGATAGCTGGAGCGCCAGTCTACAGGCGAAGACTCGCTATTTCGGTGGTGCTGGCAAGACCTGGCCCCGCCCGCTCAGGCCGCCTTGGCCGCCAGCACCGTCACGCAGTTGCGCCCGCTGCGCTTGGAGGCGTAGAGGGCGCGGTCGGCGCGCTCGAAGAAGTCGTTGGCGCTCTCGCCGCGGGCCAGCTGGGTGACGCCTAGCGATAGCGTGACGCGCTCCAGCGGCTCGGCCGCCGGTCCGGCGCCGCGCCGGATGCGGCTGGCGGCGATCTTGCTGCGCAGCTGTTCGGCCAGCTGCTGGGCTTCGAGCAGATTGCTGGCGGGCAGCAGCAGCGCGAATTCCTCGCCGCCGACGCGGGTCACCCAATGCGGCTGCGGCGCCACGCTCTTGAGGCTGTCGGCCACCGCGCGCAGCACCTGGTCGCCGAAGGAGTGGCCGTAGCTGTCGTTGACCTTCTTGAAGAAGTCGATATCGCCCAGCACCAGGCAGGGCGCGGCGGTCTCGGCATGCGCGTGGCTCAGGCACTGCGCCAGCTGCTGCTCGAAGGCGCGGCGGTTGCCCAGGCCGGTCAGCGCGTCGACCAGGGCCTCGCTGCGCGCCTGGCTGACCTCGTGACGCAGCGCGGCGATCTCGGCCTGGTTGGCGTCCAGGCGCTGCTGCAGCTGGGCCATGGCCGCCCGCATCTCGCGCGTGCCGGCCATCAGCGCCTGCAGGAGCTCGGCCTGTTCGTCCTGGGCCGCGTCGAGCAGCTGGCTGCTCCACAGCAGCAGCGACTGGTCGAAGCGCGCGGTCTGGTCGCCAGCATGGGCGGCCGAGCTGGCCATGTTGTCCAGCACCCGGCTCAGGCTGTCACTGACGCGCTGGGCCTCTTGCGCATTGAGCCCCGGCTGGGCCACATGGTGCTGGTACAGCGTGGCGGTCTGGGCCTCGGTCAGCCCCAGGCCGTCACGGGTCTGCTCGGCCAGGGCCTCGGCAAGGCGCGGGTTGCGACCGCTGACGAACTCGTACCAGACCGCATAGCTGTGCGGATGCAGTGCGCTGCGCTGCTTGGTCATCAGGGGCAGGGCCAGGCGCAGGTATTCGGCGCTCTTGGCCACGCTCTCGGGGTATCGCATCGGTGGTCCCTCTTGTCCGTTCGGGCCCTGGCCCGTCTCCACTGCTCCCGGACGGTCTGGCACGCCGCTGTATCGGCAGCGCTGCAAGCCGCTTGAGGCGCTGAATGGACCTGGAACTGTGGGTGGGCTGACTTTTGTCAACTATGCACGGCCCGCAGGCCCTTAGCGTGGCGCCCTGTCCGCCTCAAGAGTACCCACCATGCCCCAGCTTGATCCGATCACCCCCTTCTTCCACGCGCTGCTGCAGCGCAGCGGCTTGCGGCCGCTGCGCCTGCGCGGCCGCGAGCTGCTGCCCATCGTGCAGGGCGGCATGGGGGTGGGCATCAGCGCCCAGGGCCTGGCCGGCGCGGTGGCGGCGGCCGGTGCCGTAGGCACGCTCAGCTCGGTGGACCTGCGCCGCCACCACCCCGACCTGATGGCGCGCACCGAGGGGCAGCATGCCGGCGCGGCCGCCAAGCAGGCTATCGATGCGGCCAATCTGGAGGCGTTGCGGCGCGAGATCGCCGGCGCCCGTGCGCGCAGCGGCGGGCGCGGTCTGCTGGCGCTGAATGTGATGCGTGCGGTCAGCGCGTACGCGGCCTCGGTGAAGACGGCGCTGGAGGCCGGCATCGATGCGGTGGTGGTGGGGGCGGGTCTGCCGCTGGACCTGCCGGACCTGGCCCAGGACCATCCCGACACCTTGCTGATTCCGATACTCAGCGATGCGCGTGGCGTGCAGCTGATCGTCAAGAAATGGGAACGCAAGAAGCGCCTGCCCGATGCCATCGTGATCGAGCATCCGCGCCTGGCCGGCGGCCATCTGGGCGCGGCCCGGGTGGCGGATCTGAACGATCCGCGCTTCGACTTCGAGCGCGCCATTCCCGAGTGCCTGGCCTTCTTCGAGAAAGCCGGCCTGGCCGGCCAGATCCCGCTGATCGCGGCCGGCGGCGTGCGCAGCCATGCCAACATCCGGCGCCTGCAGGGCCTGGGCGCGGCCGGCGTGCAGCTGGGCACACCCTTCGCGGTCACCCAGGAGTGCGACGCCCATCCCGGGTTCAAGCGCGTGCTGGCCGAGGCCGGCGAGGACGAGATGCTGGAGTTCACCAGCGTGGCCGGCCTGCCGGCGCGCGCGGTCGCCACGCCCTGGCTGAAGAACTATCTGCGCGCCGAGCCGCGCCTGCAGGTGGTGGCTCATGCCAAGAGCCGCTGCACCAAGGCCTTCGACTGCCTGGCCCAATGCGGGCTGCGCGACGGGCTGCCGGGCTGGGGCCAGTTCTGCATCGACAACCAGTTGGCCGCCGCACTGCGTGGCGACCTGGCCAAGGGCTTGTTCTTCCGCGGCGTCGGCGCGCTGCCCTTCGGCCGGGAGATCCGCTCGGTGGGCGAGTTGCTGCAGCGCTTGCTCGGGCCGGGGCGGCCGGCTGCAGCCTGATGGCAACGCCAGCCCCACGCCGATTGTGATTTCTGTCCTCGCGCTTTACAATAATAATCATTCGCATTTGCGCGAATAAACCCATGCCCGCCGACCCGGCTGCCGAGCGCAGCCCGGGCTCGTGCCCGCCAGCCGCCGTGTTCACGGCCCGCCAGCTCTCCCGGATGCCCGCCCATGCCGCCCCTGCCCATCGCAGGCCGGCCGGGCCCTGTCTTTCGTAATCGAGGAGTCCTCACCGATGTTGAGCATCAACAAGCGCAAGGCCTTGCTGGCCACCGTCCTGCTGGCCGCTGCCGCCGGCGCCCAGGCCCACCAGATCTGGATCGAGCAGGACGCCGCCGGCGCCCGCCTGTATCTGGGCGAGTTTGCCGACAATCTGCGCGAGACCTCGCCGGGCATGCTGGACAAATTCGTTCAGCCCACCGCCAGCCTGATCACTGCCAAGGGCGAGCAGCCGGCCGCGCTGAGCAAGCAGGCCAACGGCTTTGCGATCGCTGCCCGGGCCATCCCCGGCGAGTCGCTGATCGCGCAGGAGCTGGCTTATCCATCCTGGGAGCGCAAGCAGGGTGACAAGATCGAGCGCCATGTCTGGGTGCCGGCGGCCCGCTGGGTCGGCGACTTCGCGGCCCGCGCCCCCCAACTGACCCTGGACCTGGTGCCGACCGGCCAGCCGGGCCAGTTCCAGGTCTTCTACAAGGGCCAGCCGCTGCCCGAGGCCAAGGTCGAGGTGGTGGCCGCGTCGGGCTGGTCGCGCGAGGTGCAGGCCGACAAGAGCGGCGTGCTGAGCGTCGGTCTGCCGTGGAAGAGCGCCTACGCGCTGGAGGCCAAGCACACCGACAAGGGCGGCGTCGAGCGCGCCGGCCAGAAATTCGATGTCGGCGTCTATGTGACCACGCTGAGCTTCAGCCTGCCTCAGGGCCTGGAGTCGCCGCCGCCACCGCCGGCCGCGACGCCGGCGAAGTAAGCCCACCGACCCTTTGTGCAGCACGCGCCCGCCGGGCGCGCTGGCGCAGCCTTGCCGGCTGCGCGACCGATCTTCCTGAAATCCTGTCCCGATGTCCTACCCTGAACAAAAAAAGAAAACCGTCGTTGTGGCCCTGAGCCTGGCCCTGCTGTCGCTGGGCGCGGCCCGAGCCGCTGATACCGATGCCGATACCGAAGCGGGCCAGGGCGGCCGCAAGCTCGAGAAGGTCGTCGTGAACGGCGCTCGCAAGACCCTGACGGCCGCCACCGGCAAGCTGGGCCTGAGCGCGCGCGAGACGCCGCAGTCGCTCAGCATCATCGACCGCGAGCGCATCGAGCTCGAGTCGCTGACCAGCATCGATGCGGTGCTGCAGAACGTCACCGGCATCAATGTGACCTTCTACGACACGCAGCGCCCGCTCTACTATGCGCGCGGCTTCCAGATCACCGACTTCCAGGTCGACGGCGTGCCGACCTATAGCGGCGGCACCAACCAGGAGTACGACACCGCGCTGTACGAGCGCATCGAGGTCCTGCGCGGCGCCAACGGCCTGCTCAGCGGCGCCGGCAATCCCTCGGCCACGGTCAATATGCTGCGCAAGCGCGCCCAGCGCGGCTTCGAGGCCTCGGTGGCCGCGAGCCTGGGGTCCTGGAACCAGCGCCGCCTGGAGGGCGATCTGAACCTGCCGCTGACGGCCGATGGCCGGGTGCGCAGCCGCTTCGTCCCCGCGCTGCAGCAGCGCGACAGCTTCCGCGACCGCTACAGCGAGCGCAAGACCAGCTATCTGGGCGTGGTCGAGGCCGAGCTGCTGCCCGGCACCACGGTGCAACTCGGCTACCAGAACCCGGACAACGTGCCCGAGGCGCCGATCTGGGGCACGATTCCCCGCTGTGCCGCCGATGGCTCGCTGGCCAGGCTGCCGCGTTCGACCAGCTTCTCGCCGAGCTGGACCCGCTGGTCGCGCCAGTCGGGTACCACCTATGCGACCCTGGATCAGCGCCTGGGCGCCGACTGGACGCTGAAGGCCATCTACAACCGCAGCAAGGGCGACTCGATGAGCCTGCGCACCTATGGCGACGGCTATCCCGATCCGGTCACCGGTGCCGGTCTGCGCCTGCTGGCCGGCGTCGGCGAGAGCAGGGAAACGCGCGACAGCCTGGACATCTATGCCAATGGCCGGTTCGCCTTGTTCGGCCGTCAGCATGAGCTGATGCTGGGCGCGAGCTACTTCAAGACCGAGACGAACACGCCGACGCTCAGCTCGGTGGCCGGCTGGAGCTATGCGATCCCCAATATCTACACCTGGGACGGCTCGGCACCGGCGCCGACCTACGGCCGCACCGGCGCCTCGCGCATCGGCACGACCGAGCAACTGGGCCTGTTCGCGTCGGCGCGCTGGCGGCTGCGCGACGATCTGGCGCTGATCACCGGCGCCAGGCTGAACGACTGGGAAACCCGGACCGACGCCTACAACACCAGCGGCCGCTACACCGCCACCACCGGCGCCTACAAGATCAGCGACGAGGTCACACCCTATATCGGCCTGGTCTACGACCTGAACAGCGAGTTCTCGCTCTACGCCAGCTACACCGACATCTTCAAGCCGCAGAACGCGCGCGACAAGACCGACAACCTGCTGGCGCCAGTGCTGGGCTCCAGCAAGGAGATGGGGATCAAGGCCGAGCTGCTGGACAAGCGCCTGAACCTGTCCTTCGCCGTCTTCGAAGCCCAGCAGGACAACTACGCGGTGCGCGATATGTCGATGCCCGACAGCTTCAAGCTGCCCGACGGCAGCTATCCGCAGATCGGCGTCAACGGCACCAAGAGCCACGGCTTCGAGTTCGATGTGGCCGGCCAGCTGAGCCCGGGCTGGACCCTCAATGCCGGCCTCTCGCAAACCAAGATCACGCGCCACAAGAACGACCTGATCTATGCCAACCTGCCCAAGCACGAGCTGCAGCTGTCCACCAGCTACCGCCTGCCCGGCGCCTGGGAACGCCTGACCGTCGGTGGCGGCCTCAACTGGCAGAGCCAGATCACCGGCTACAGCATCCCGCATCCGACGCTGGGCGCGGTGACGGTGGAGCAGAAGGCCTATGCCCTGGTCAATCTGCATGCCAGCTACCGTCTGAATGACCGGCTGAGCCTGGGCCTGTCGCTGCGCAATGCGCTGGACGAGAGCTACTGGGCCAATCTCGACTACCCCAACTACGGCGACCCGCGCAGCGTGATGCTGACACTGCGCGGTCGCTTCTGAGGCGATGGCCAAGATCGCTGTGGGCTGGCGCTACCGCGTCGGCGTCGCCTCCCGCGCGCTGGCCGCGCTGGGCGGCGGCTATCTGCAGGCCGCCGCGGTCGCGGCCGTCTGCGCCGTCTACCTGCCGGCGCTGGGCATCGCGCGCAGCGAGGCCACGGTCGGCGGCGTGATGCTGGCCTTCATCGCCTATGCCTGCGCCTTCATGACGGCCTTTGCCTGCCGCAGCGCGCTGCGCGCCTGGGCCTGGACCCTGGGCCCGGCCCTGCCACTGGGCGCGGCGGTGCTGCTGCCGCGCTGGCTTTGATGGAATCCGAGGCGATGACATGAGACCCGACGGCGCACGCGAGGGCTTCCGCCAGGCCATGGCGTGGCTGCACACCTGGGCCGGCCTGGTGCTGGGCTGGCTGCTGTTCGCGATTTTTCTGAGCGGCACGCTGGCTTTCTTCAAGCTCGAGCTCAACCACTGGAGCCGGCCCGAGCTGCATGGGCTGGGCCCGGCCCAGGCGCTGGACGCGGCCTCGCTGGCCCGCGCCGAGGCCAGCCTGCACGGGCTGGCGC
>NZ_JAQOWX010000077.1:0-28704 GCF_028462495.1 Paucibacter sp. XJ19-41 | reverse complement strand
CATCGGCCTCGGCCAGCGCGGCCGGCGGCCCGCCATCCGCCGCAGGGTCCGGGCCGCGCACGGCCAGCGCCGGGTGGTGCTGATGGCGTTGCAGGCCCAGGCCATAGCCGCTGATCCACATCGCGCCGCTGGCGTCGCGCAGCAGGCCGCTGATGTCATTGCCGGCCAGGCCGCTCAGGCGGCGCGGGTCATGGCGCAGCCTGGCCTCGATCGCGCCGCTGCCCCGGTTCAGCCACAGCAGGCCCACCTTGCTGCCCACCCAGAGCCTGCCGGCGCTGTCCTCGGCCAGGGCCTGCACCGGCGCCTGCAGCTGCTGGACCCAGCGCACGCGCCCCTGTTCG
Organism: Paucibacter sp. XJ19-41; assembly: GCF_028462495.1. Taxonomy (NCBI): domain Bacteria; kingdom Pseudomonadati; phylum Pseudomonadota; class Betaproteobacteria; order Burkholderiales; family Sphaerotilaceae; genus Roseateles; species Paucibacter sp. XJ19-41. The sequence goes on along the minus strand of NZ_JAQOWX010000077.1, from coordinate 28,363 downwards.
ACCACGCCCAGGCGGCCGTCCTGGGTGCCCAGCCACAAGCGGCCGTCACTGTCCTCGGCCAGCGCCAGCACCGGCGCGCTGGCGCCCGGCAGCGGCAGCGCTTCCCAGACACCGTCGCGCAGCCGCGACAGGCCGCGCCAGTGGCCGGCCCAGACCATGCCGTCGCGGCCCACGCGCAAGGCCAGCACGCGTGCCTCGGGCTCGCCCTGCCAGCGCAGGTCCTGGGCTTCAAAGCGCCGCGTGGCCGGCGTGTAGCGCAGCAGGCCCTGGCCCAGCGTGCCGACCCAGACGGTGCCCTGGCCGTCCTCGGCCAGGGCCCGGATCGGCGCATGCGGCCCGGCCACGCCCCGCACACTGCCCAAGGACTCGACCCGGTCGCGCGCGGGATCGAAGACCATCAGGCCCATGAATTCGGTGCCTATCCACATGCGGCCGTCGCGGCCGGCGCCCAGCGCACGCACCCAGCCGAGATTGCGCCGCGCGCTGGTCGGGCCGTCCCGCTCGATGGGCCGCAGCCGGTAGCCGTCATAGCGGGTCAGGCCCTTGCTGGTCGCCACCCAGATGAAGCCGTCGCGGTCCTGCGCCAGCGCGGGCACGGTGTTCTGCGGCACGGCCACGGCCCGGAACTGCACCTCCAGCGCCTCTCCGCCAGGCCCCGCCTGCACGCCCGCCACAAGGGTCAGCAAAAGCAGCAGCAGGCAGCACAGGCTGCGGAGGGGGGATGGCATGGGCGAAATTGTAAGCAGCGCCCTGTGTCGGCCCGGCCCAGTGCAAGGCCAACAGGCTTGCGCGACACTAGCGACCCACGCCAGCCTCTCAGACCCACGCCTCTTGGACACCCGCAGCACGCCCCGCCTCGCCACCCTCGCCAACGGCCTGCGCGTCGTCGCCATCGACATGCCCTGGCGCGCGACGGTCTCGCTGAGCATCTTCATCCGCACCGGCAGCCTGCACGAGAGCGCGCGCCTCAATGGCATCAGCCATGTGGTCGAGCACATGGCCTTCAAGGGCACGGCCACGCGCGACTGCCAGCGCATCAATCTGGACGCCGAGCGCCTGGGCGCCGAGGTCAACGCGCACACCGACAAGGACCACACGGCCTTCCATATCGAGGGGCTGCCGGAAGACTTGCCGGCCTTTGTCGCGCTGCTGGCCGACATCGTGCTCAACAGCAGCTTCCCCGAGGACGAGCTGGAGCGCGAGCGCCGCGTCATCGAGCAGGAGTTCAGCGAGTTCGACGAGGACCCGGCCAGCGTGGCCTTCCAGCTGTTTGATCGCGCCTGCTACGGCCCTGCGCACCCGGCCGGCCGGCCCATCATCGGCACGCGGGCCAATATCCGCCGCTTCGCCCGCAGCGATCTGCTGGACTATGCCAAGCGCCAGTACACGGCCAGCAATGTGGTGGTGGCCGCCGCCGGGCCGGTGGACTTCGAGGCCTTGGCGCGCGTCACCGAGCAGGCCTTCGGCGCCATGCCCACCGGCGCACCGAATCGGGTGGAGGCCCCCGTCTGGCTGGGCGGGCTGAAGACGCGCCGCCTGGCCGGCAGCGGGCAATGCCAGGCGGTGCTGGGCTTTGCCGCGCCGGCGCTGACCGAGGACGCCCATCTGGCCTATGTGCTGGCCGCCGCGCTGCTGGGCGAGGGCATGAGCTCGCCGCTGCTCGACGAGATCCGCGAACGCCGCGGCCTGGCCTATCACACGGCCTGCGCGGCCGATATCGGGCCGCTGGCCGGGCAGTTCGTGATCGAGGGCTCGACCGCGCCGGCCCAGGCCGAGGAGTTCCTGGGCGCGGTCGAGGCCCTGCTGCTTCAGCAGAGCCAGGGCCTCGACCCGGTCGGGCTGGCCCGCGCGCGCAAGCAGCTCGGCGTGCGCTCGCTGCGCGGGCTGGAGCAGCCCTCGCGACGGCTCGAGGCGGCCGCGCAGGAGCTGTTCACGCTGGGCCGGCTGCGCGACACGCAGCAATGGCTGGACCAGCTGCAGGCGGTCACGGCCGCCGAGGTCGGCGCGGTGTTTGCGAGCCTGCTGGACCGGCAGCGCCCGGCCGCCATTGCGCTGGCCGGCAGCGTGCCGGCCAAGGTGCGCGAGCGGGCGCAGCGCCTCTTCAGCACCTCTTAATCCGCCCTGAAGACGCCTGCCGCTAAGCTCCCGCCGCTGTCGGTCTGCCGATCGGGCGGACACAGCAGAGAGCAACAGGGAGGCGGGGGATGAGCTGGTTGAGGGTGGGATGGGGGCTGTGCGCGGCCTGGCTGGGTGCGGCGCAGGCCGATGACGGGCTGCAGTGGCAGACCCTGGCGCCCATGCCCATCGGCGTGCAGGAGATCTACCCGGCACTGCACCGGGGCCGTATCGTCGTGGCCGGCGGGCTCAGCAGCGAGCTGCCGGCGGCGGCCGGGCATCTCAGCAAGGCGCTGCAGATCTATGAGCCGCGCGAGGACCGCTGGTCGCTGGGGCCGCCGCTGCCCGAGGGCCGCCACCATGCCCAGCTGCTGAGCCTGGGCGACACGCTCTATCTGATCGGCGGCTTTGTGCGCTGCGCCGGGGGCGACTGGTGCGCCAGCCGCGAGCTGCTGGCGCTGAAGGACGGCGCCACGCAGTGGCAGCGGCTGGCCGAGCTGCCCGAGGCGCTGACCGAGACCGGCACCTTTGTGCTGGGCGGGGAGCTGCACCTGGCCAGCGGCCGCAGCCCGCGCGGCCAGACCAACGCGCAATGGGGCGACCACGAGGATGTCGACGCGCACTGGGTCTTCAACCCGGCAGGCGGCAGCTGGCGCCGGCTGGCCGCCGGCCCGGAGCGCAAGAGCAGCGCCGCCGCCACGGTCTTTGAGGGCAGTCCCTATCTGGTCGGCGGGCGGCGCTACAACGGCGCCAATCTGCGCAGCGTGCAGCGCCTTGACCCGGCCACGGGCCGTTGGCAGGCCCAGGCGCCGCTGGCCTTCGCTCAGGCCGCCCATGGGCTGGGTCAGCTGGGCGGCTGGCTCTGCGCCCTGGGCGGCGAGTTTGCCGAGCACGGCGGCGGCGTGCTGGCCGAAGTGCAATGCCTGGACCCCGGGCAAGGCAGCTGGCGCGTCGTGACGACCATGCCCGAGCCACGCCATGGCCTGGGCGTCGTCAGCCTGGACGGCAGCCTCTATGCGCTGGGCGGCGCGCGCCGGCCCGGGCTGGACCAGACCAGCGCCCGGCTGGACCGGCTCAGCCGTCGCGCAGCAGATTCGACAGCTCGACCGCCGACTTGACGTTCATCTTCTCGAACACCCGGGCGCGGTGCACCTCGACCGTGCGCACGCTGATGAAGAGCTGATCGGCGATCAGCTTGTTGGGCAGGCCTTGCACCACCAGGGCCATCACCTCGCGCTCGCGCTCGGTCAGCTCGGCCATGCGCAGCGCCAGCTGGCCCTGGCTCTGGCGGGCCGCGATCGCGGCGGCGCTGGCGGCCAGCGCCTCCTCGACACGGTCGACCAGGGCGTTGTCGGAGAAGGGCTTCTCGACGAAGTCGAAGGCGCCGCGCTTGACCGCGGCCACCGCGGTCGGCACATCGCCGTGGCCGGTCAGGAAGATCACCGGCAGCGCGGCGGCCATGCCGCGCTCGATCAGGCGCTCGAACAGGGCCAGGCCGCTGGTGCCGGGCATGCGCACATCGAGCAGCAGGCAGGACGGCGCGTCGGGCCAGCCGGCGCCGTGGCCGGGCCGGGCGTCCAGCATGGCCTCGAAGGCCTCGGCGCTGCCGAAGCCCTCGGAGAGCAGGCGGCGCGAGCGCAGCAGCCAGGCCAGTGCGTCGCGCACCACCTCTTCGTCATCGACCAGGTAAACCATCGGCAGCTTGGTGGGCGTCTGTTGCATCGGGTTTCGTCCTCTCCTCGGACGCCATGGTATCGGCCGGCAAGGTGAAGCGGAACTCGGTGCCGCTGGGCCGCGTCGCGGAGGCCNCTCTCCTCGGACGCCATGGTATCGGCCGGCAAGGTGAAGCGGAACTCGGTGCCGCTGGGCCGCGTCGCGGAGGCCACCGTGTGGCTCTCGTAATCCATCGCGCCGCCATGTTGCTCGACCACGGTGCGGCACAGGCTCAGGCCCAGGCCCATGCCCTCGCTGCGGGTCGTGAAGAAGGGAGTGAACAGCTGCTGCGCCACGCCGGGGTCGATGCCGGGCCCGCGGTCGATGATGGAGAAGGTGACCCAGCGCGGCTGGGTCTGCGTGACCCTCAGGGTCAGCACCCGCTCGGCCAGCGGCGTGGCGCCGTCCATCGCCTGGATGCCATTGCGGGTCAGGTTCAGCAGCACCTGCTCGACCATGGTGCGGTCGCAGCGCACGCGCGGCGCGGGCGTGGGCAGGTCGATATCGATGCGGGTGCCGCTCTTGCGGGCCTGCAGACGCACCAGCGGCAGCACCGCGTCGATCAACTGGTCCACCGCGATCGGCTCGCGGGCCTGCTCGCGCCGGCGCACGAAGTCGTGCACGCTCTTGATCACGCGGCCGGCGCGCTCGGCCTGCTCGGCAATGCGGGTCACGGCCTGGCGCACCATCGCCGGGGTCTGCGGATCGTCGGCCTCGCGGGTCAAGAGGTTCAGCGAGGCGGTGGCGTAGCTGGCGATCGCGGCCAGCGGCTGATTCAGCTCATGGCTCAGCAGCGAGGCCATCTCGCCGACGGTGGCCAGCCGGGCGGTGGCCTGCAGCCGCTCCTGCTGCTGGCGCGACAGCTCCTCGATGCGGCGCTGGGCCGAGACATCGAGCACCGCGCTCATCCAGCCGGTCTGCTTGCCGACCGCGTTCTTCAGCGGCGCCTCGAAGATCAGCACCGGGAAGCGCTCGCCGTTGCGGCGCATGAAGACGGTCTCGAAACCCTGGCGCTGCTCCTGACCGGCCTCCCAGCGGGCGCTGCGGTCGCGGTGGCGGTCGCGGTAGACCTCGATGAATTCCGGCGGCCAGTAGGGCGGCGTGGCCTGGCCCAGCAGCTCGGCGGCCTCGAAGCCGACGATGGCGCAGAAGGCCGGGTTGACGTAGGTGATATTGCCGTTGATGTCGCGGGCGCGCAGGCCGGTGATCAGCGAGTTCTCCATCGCCTGGCGAAAGCTCAGCGACTCGGCCAGCGCCGCCTCGGCCAGCGCACGCCGGCGCCCGTCACGGGCCAGCAGCAGCACGACGGCGAACAGCGCCAGCGACAGCCCCATCACCAGCGCGGTGGCCAGATTGGGGATCAGCTGCGGCTCGCCGGCGGCGCTGTCGACGCGCAGCTGCAGGGTCAGGCCTGGCAGGTCGACGACGCGCTCGGCGAGATAGACACCGGCGCCGCGTGTCAACCCGGTGCGCGCCAGCCGGGTGCCATCGCCCTCGACAAAAGACATCTCATGCACCCGCGCCAGCTCCGGCGTGACCGCCTCCTCCAGCAGCTGGCGCAGCCCCACGGTGGCGACCAGAAAGGCCGTCACCTCGCCGGCACGCAGCTGCGGCAGGCACAGATCGACCACCTCCAGCCCCTCGCCGCCCGGCAGCGGCACGAAATAGCTGCGCGAGTAGAGCTGGGAGCCATGGCGCACGGCGGCCGAGCATGCCAGCTCGGTCTCCAGCTGCAGCTGCTCACGCCGGATCTGCGTGAACAGCGGCGCGGCATAGGGCGAGTCGACCGCCTCGACCACCTCGCGCCGCACATCGCGGTGCTCCAGCCGCAGCAGCGGCCGGGTGCGGCGCAGCATCTCGCCGGCATCATCGCGCCAGCGGCTGTCATTGAGGCTTTGCCAGAGCAGGGCCTGCAGGCCCTGCAGCTCGCGCCCGGCCATCTGCTTGGCGCGCGCGGCCACCTCGGCGGCCGCCTGGTCGGCCTGCTCCTGGGCCCGCGAGGCCTCGTAGCTCAGGGTCAGCGCCACCAGCAGGGTCTGGGCGATCAGCAGCAGGGACACCAGCGCGCCCCACAGCAGCGCGCGGCGCCAGCGCCGCCACAGCGGCAGCGCGGGCGAGGGGGTGGCGGAGCGCTCGGTCATGTCCATGCAGGCCGCAGTATCCTGTCTGCGGCGGTGAATCAGATGCGCAGTTTCGCGTATCAATTCGCGCCGATCTCGGTCCACACTCGGGCCTGATCCCTACAATCGCCGGCCACTCATGGCTCAGCCATGGGGCACGCCAGCCCAAACGCCTCGAATTGCCTATGTCAACGTCCGAACAAAAAAGCGCCCAGCTCCGTCAAGCCGCACTGGAGTACCACGAGTTTCCGACGCCCGGCAAGATCGCCATCGCGGCCACCAAGCAGCTCGTCAACCAGCGCGATCTGGCGCTGGCCTACTCGCCGGGCGTGGCCTTCGCCTGCGAGGAGATCGTCGCCGACCCGGCCAACGCCTTCCGCTACACCTCGCGCGGCAATCTGGTCGCCGTCGTCACCAATGGCACCGCCGTGCTGGGCCTGGGCAATATCGGCCCGCTGGCCTCCAAGCCGGTGATGGAAGGCAAGGGCGTGCTGTTCAAGAAGTTCGCCGGCATTGATGTGTTCGACCTGGAGATCCAGGAGAACGATCTCGACAAGCTGGTCGACGTGATCGCCGCGCTGGAGCCGACCTTTGGCGGCATCAATCTGGAAGACATCAAGGCGCCCGACTGCTTCTATGTCGAGCGCAAGCTGCGCGAGCGCATGAAGATCCCGGTCTTCCATGATGACCAGCACGGCACGGCCATCGTCGTCGGCGCGGCCTTCCTGAATGGCCTGAAGGTGCTGGGCAAGGACATCAAGAGCGTCAAGCTGGTGACCTCGGGCGCCGGTGCGGCGGCGCTGGCCTGCCTGGGCCTGCTGATGAAGCTGGGCCTGCCGCGCGAGAACATCTGGGTGACCGATCTGGCCGGCGTCGTCTACGAAGGCCGCACCGAGCTGATGGACCCGGACAAGGCCGTCTTCGCGCAAAAGACCGAGCTGCGCAGCCTGGGCCAGGTCATCGAGGGCGCGGATGTGTTCCTGGGCCTGTCGGCCGGCGGCGTGCTCAAGCCCGAGATGGTCGCCAAGATGGCCGAGCGGCCGCTGATCTTCGCGCTGGCCAACCCGACGCCGGAAATCCTGCCCGAGGCGGTGGCCGCGGTGCGCAGCGACGCGGTGATGGCCACCGGCCGCACCGACTATCCGAACCAGGTCAACAACGTCCTGTGCTTCCCTTATATCTTCCGCGGTGCGTTGGACTGCGGCGCCACGACCATCAATGACGAGATGGAGATCGCGGCGGTCTACGCGATCGCCGAGCTGGCCCAGGCCGAGCAGAGCGAGGTGGTGGCGGCGGCCTATGCCGGCGCGAACCTGAGCTTCGGCCCCGAGTACCTGATCCCCAAACCCTTCGACCCGCGCCTGATGATGAAGATCGCGCCGGCGGTGGCGCTGGCGGCGCAGGCCTCGGGCGTGGCGGCGCGGCCGATCACCGATATGGACGCCTACCGCGAGAAGCTGCAGAGCTTTGTCTACGCCTCGGGCACGACGATGAAGCCGATCTTCAACGTCGCCAAGCGCGCCGCCAACAAGCGCGTCGCCTATGCCGAGGGCGAAGAGGAGCGCGTGCTGCGCGCGGTCCAGGTGGTGGTCGACGAGGGCCTGGCCCGGCCCACGCTGATCGGCCGCCCGGAGATCATCGCCCAGCGCTGCGAGCGCTTCGGCCTGCGCCTGCAGGAAGGCCGCGACTACGACACGGTGAACGTCGAGCACGACGAGCGCTATCGCGACTACTGGCAGACCTACCACCGCCTGACCGAGCGCAAGGGCGTGACCCAGCAGCTCGCCAAGATCGAGATGCGCCGCCGCCTGACCCTGATCGGCTGCATGATGCTGCACAAGGGCGAGGTCGACGGCATGCTGTGCGGCACCTGGAGCAACACCGCGATGCACCTGCAGTACATCGACCAGGTGATCGGCAAGCGCCCCGGGGTCAAGACCTATGCCTGCATGAACGGCCTGATGCTGCCGGGCCGCCAGGTCTTCCTGGTTGACACCCATGTCAACTACGACCCGAGCGCCGAGCAGCTGGCCGAGATCACCGTGATGGCGGCCGAGGAGCTGATGCGCTTCGGCATCCGGCCCAAGGCCGCCCTGCTCTCGCACAGCAATTTCGGTTCCAGCAACTGCCCCTCGGCACTGAAGATGCGCGAGGCCCTGGGCCTGATCCAGACCCAGGCGCCCTGGCTGGAGGTCGATGGCGAGATGCATGGCGACACCGCACTGGACGCCAATTACCGCGCCCAGCTGATGCCCAACAGCACGCTGAGCGGCGAGGCCAATCTGCTGGTGCTGCCCAATATCGACGCCGCCAACATCAGCTACAACCTGCTGAAGACCGCCGCCGGCGGTGGCATCGCGATCGGCCCGGTGCTGCTGGGCGCGGCCAAACCGGTGCATGTGCTGACGCCCTCGGCCACCGTGCGCCGCATCGTCAATATGACGGCGCTGACCGTGGCCGACGCCAACGCCGCGCGCTGAAAACGTACCCGGCCCCTCGAAACGCCCCGCTCGCGGGGCGTTTTTACGCCCCATCCGGGTGCGTGACGAGGCCGTGACAGGCCTCGTTTTACAAAAGTTTGTAAGAGCTCACCATAGCAGTTTCAACTTCGAGAGTGCTGTCACAGCCTATATATCCACGAATGCGTGCGCACACTAACTAAGCAGCAATAGCCCCGCAACAAGGGTGTGGCGGCTTGAGGTTTTCGGCCTCATTCGGTACCATCTTGCTTTCGATATTCAGGGTAAACCCGTGTTTTTGCTCGATAGGTCACCGATGTGGCCGTCTTGGCGCAAGTTCGGTCTTGCCGTCGCCATGCTGGCGGCGCTGGGCACGGAAGTGCATGCCAAGCCGTCGGTAAGCCCGCAGCAAGACACGGTGGCCTTGGCGGCGTTGCCGCGCGAAGCCCAGAACACACATCGTCTCGTGCTTGCCGGAGGGCCTTTCCCCTACGACAAGGACGGCAGCGTGTTCGGCAATCGCGAGCGGCTGCTGCCATCCAAGGCCAGGGGCTACTACCGCGAATATACCGTCAAGACGCCAGGCGCCCGCAACCGCGGAGCCCGGCGGCTGGTATGCGGCGGTAAACCTCCGACCAACCCCGATGCTTGTTTTTATACCGACGACCATTACGCCAGCTTCAAGCGCATCGCGCCCTGAGCCCGTAGTGACCGGCGGCCAAAAGTTCTTGTGACTATATAGGAGGATCGCGACCATGCTTTTGCAGACCGTCCGTCCCAATATCGTGCAGGCCATACGGGCCTATCGCGTAGAGGACTTGGCCCAGGCAGCCCAGGATGCCGGCCAGCATTTCCTGTATGCCAATCTGAGCGAAGCTCAGTCCAAGCAGGAAGTGCTGGAGGGCATCGCCCAGTCCTTTCTGTTCCCGGCGCACTTCGGCAAGAACCTGGACGCCTTGCATGACTGCATGACCGATCTGGTCCACAAGTCGGGCGCCCAGCCCGGCTTTGTGGTGGTGCTGGAGCAGCTGCCCGACAACCTGCGCTTCGACCGCGAAGCCCGCGAGCAACTGCTCGACGTCTTCCGCGAAGCGGCCGACTACTGGGCCGACCGCAAGGTCCAGTTCCGCTGTTTCTATTCTTTTCAGTAGCCCGCTCCCAAGAAAACGGGTCATGGGAGCGGGCTGCTGAGGTGGCCCCGGTTGCTGAGAAGCCGGCTGCGAAAAGCAGCAAGGCAGCGGCGAATGCAAACTTCGGCATGAATATGCCGATGATGAGCAGCGCTTTCGATACCTCGATGTGGCTGAATGCGGCCTAGCGCCGCCTGAAGTCAGCGCGCTTGCAGCAAGAAGAAAGGGACTCCGCTGGAGTCCCTTTTTGTTTTCAGAGCGCCTGGGCCAGCGCGATGTAATCGGCCACCGGCACCTCCTCGGCGCGGCGCTTCAGATCGAACTCGCCCTCGAAGCCACGCGCCGCCAGCCAGACACCCAGGCTGTGGCGCAGCAGCTTGCGGCGCTGCGAGAACGCCACCTGGACCATCTCGCCCAGCAGCACCGGGTCCAGCGCCGGCGCCTGGGCATAGGGCAGCATGCGCACAATGGCCGAGTCCACCCGTGGCGGCGGATCAAAGGCCTCGGGCGGCACGTCCAGCACCGCCTCGACGTGATAGCGCCACTGCAGCATCACCGAGAGACGGCCGAAGTCCTTGTTGCCCGGCGTCGCGGCCATGCGATCGACCACCTCTTTTTGCAGCATGAAGTGCTGGTCGACCACCTGGTCCACAAAGCCCAGCAGGTGGAACAGGATGGGCGTCGAGATGTTGTAGGGCAAATTGCCGACCACGCGCAGGCGCCGGCCCTTGGCGGCGGCCAGCGCCGCGAAGTCAACCTTCAGCACATCGGACTCGATCACCTCCAGATCGTCGCGGCGGCGCAGCTTGGCGGCCAGGTCGCGGTCCAGCTCGATCACGGTCAGCGGCCGGCTGCTCGCCGGCAGGCTTTGCAGCAGCGGCAGGGTCAGGGCGCCGAGGCCGGGGCCGATCTCGACCAGGGCCTGGTCCTCGGCCGGCTCGATCGCGCCAACGATGGCATCGATGATGCCGCCATCGGTCAGGAAATGCTGGCCAAAGCGCTTGCGGGCAATGTGAGCCATCAGATGCTCACTGCCATTCGCGCAGCTCCACAAAGGCGCGTGCGCGCAGCTCGGTGACCCATTCGCGGTAGGCGTCCTCGTACTTCTGTTCGCGCAAGGCATTGCGGGCCTGCTCGCGCAGCTGCTTGGGATCGACCTCGGTGTCGCGACGCTCCAGCACCTGGATCAGGTGGACGCCGAAACGCGAGGGCACCGGCGCCGAGATGCCATTGATCGGCAGCGCATTCATTGCCTCCTCGAACTCGGGCACGAAGCCGCCCGGTGAGACCCAGCCCAGATCGCCGCCGCCGGCGGCGCTGCCGTCCTCGGAGTTGTCGATCGCCACCTTCTCGAACGTGGTCTGGCCGCTCTCGATCAGACGCTTGAACTCGGCCAGGCGGCGTGCCGCCACCTCGGCGCTCAGCTGCTCGGAAGGCCGCAACAGCACATGGCGGGCCCGGGTCTGCGTGACCATATTGACGGCATCGGCCGCCGTGCGGCGCTGCACCAGCTTCAGCACATGAAAACCGGCCCCCGAGCGCAGCAGCTCGGCGCGCACCGCACCGGACTGCAGATCGCGCACCGCGTCGACGAACAGATCCGGCAACCGGTCGGCCGGGCGCAGCCCGATCTCGCCGCCGCGCTGCTTGTTGCCGTCCTCGGAGACTTCCCGCGCCACCTTGGCAAAGTCCTCGCCCGCCTTCACGCGGGCCAGCGCCGCCTCGGCCTTGGCACGGCGCTCGGCCACCAGCGCCTCGGCCGCGCCCTCGGGCACCGCGACCAGGATCTGCGCGATATTGAGCTGGTCCGCGCCACCGGCCTGCTGGCGGCGCTGCTCCAGGAATTTGTCGATCTCGCCGTCGGTGATGCTGATGCGGCCCTGCACCTCGCGCTCGCGCACCCGCTCGGTCATCATCTGGTCGCGCAGGTTCTCGCGGAAGCGCCGGTAGTCCAGACCCTCGGCGCGCAGGCGCTCGCGCAGCTGCTCCATCGTCAGCTTGTTCTGCGTCGCGACATTGGCGACCACCCGGTCCAGCTCGGGCTCATCGACCCGGGTGCCGCTCTCGCGGGCATGGGTGACGATGACGCGATCCTCGATCATCGCTTCCAGCGCCTGCTTGCGCAGCGCCTCGATATCGGGCGTCTCGCCACGCCGGCGGGCCTCCTCGCGCAGGCGCTCGGTGCGCAGCGCCACCTCGCTGGCCGCCACCACATCCTGATTGACGACGGCGGCGATATGGTCGCCCGGCCGTAGATTGGCGCCGGTGCCCTGCGCCTGGGCCACTGAGCAGACCAGGGTCGCGCTCAGCACGCAGGCCAGAGGCAGGAAACGAAAGAGCTGCAGATCAGTCATAGGATTGGATGGGCGAGCGGTCGGAGCTCAGCTGACGGTAACCGGGGATATTGTCTCTCAGGACTCCGAGCGCATTGGAGCCCAGCTGGGACAGGCCCACCAGCTCCAGCTGCAGCAGCAAACGGGTATTGGTTTCGGCCCGGCCGGTCGACAGCCGCTCGGCCCCGACCCGCAGGATCCAGCAGCCGGCGTCATATTCGACGCCCAGCACCGAGTCGGTGAAACGGCGGTCGCGCAGGCTGTACTGCAGGCGGCCGGCGCTGTACCAGGCGCCGCTGCAGCTGCCGCCGCTGCCAACGCTGCGCCGCGCGCGCGGCCCGTCGGACTGGGCCACCGCACCGAACAGCGGCCATTGCCAGCCCAGCTCCAGCTGCTCGCTCTGCCCGCGCGCCAGCCGGTAGGCGGCATTGACGGTGCGGAAGGGGCCGGGCGAATAGCGCGCACGCAGGGTCGAGCGCACGCTGCGGCCCGAGTCGGCATTGAACTGCAGCGAACCATCCATCCACCAGCGCTCGCTGACATGGGCCGAACCGAGCAGCAGCAGGTCGGAGACCTTGCGCGTCTGCGTCTGGCCGTCCGGCGTGATGCGCTGGTCATTGAACAGAAAGCGCTGCACCAGGCCCAGGCGCAGCAGCTCGGCGCCGCCATTGGCGTCGATCCAGCGCGAGGTCGCGCCCACCGTCAGCTGATGGGCATCGGACACCCGGTCGACACCGGAGAACTGGTTCTCGGTGTAGATCGAATCGAAGTTGAAATCCTTGGCCGCCGAGTCGAAATTGGGCAGGTCCAGCTGGTCGCGATACGGCGTCTTGACATAGAGCAGGCGGGGCTCCAGCGTCTGCGTCAGCCCGCGCCCGAACAGCCGGGTCTCGCGCTCGAAGATCCAGCCATGGTCGAGGCTGAAGCTCGGCACCGATCGGCTGGCCGAGCGCCGGCCGTCGGCCAGGGCCTGGTCCAGCGAGTAGCTGGCCGCATTCAGCGACAGCTTCGGGATCAGCCACCAAGCCGCGCCGCTCATCGGCAGGCTGACATGGCCCAGCAGATGCACACGCGAGCCGGTCTGGGTCTGGCTGCTGAGCGCGTCGGTGGGCAGGTCGAAGCGGTTGTATTCCAGCTCCAGCCCGCCCTCCAGCCGGGCCTTGCGACCCCAGGGGGTGAAGCCGGCCAGCACGCCCTCGTCGGCCAGGCTGGACAGGCGCACGCCGATCTGCGGCGTGCGCTGGTAGGGCGACTCGAAGCGGGTCTGCAGGTCTGTGCCCTGCAGCAGCTGCCATTGCTGGATGCGCGCATAGGTCTGCGCCTCGCCCCAGCGGAAGCTGTAGCCGCGCTGCAGCTGCAGATCGCTGCCCAGCAGGCGCTGGGTGTCGCTGGCTATGCGCTTGGGCAGGTCTTTCCAGTAGTCGTCGTCCGAGACCCGCTCGGAGCGCAGGCGGTAGCGCCAGGCCAGGCCCAGCTCGCCGTCATGGCTGAGGTTCAGCGCCCAGCGCTTGCGATCGGCGACGCGGTCATTCGGCAGCCAGGCCAGATTCAGCTCGCCGCGATGATGAGGCTCCAGATAGCGGAATTCGCTGTCCAGGCCGACCCCGCGGCGTGTCATCACACAGGGCGTCAAGGTGGCGTCGCGCTGCGGCGCGATATTCCAGTAATAGGGCAGGCCCAGCTCGACACCGCTGCGGTTATCGACGCCGACATTGGGTGGCAGCCAGCCCGATTTGCGCTCACCGCCCAGCGGGAAGCTCAGCGCCGGCGCGGCCAGGATGGGCACGCCGTAAAAACGCAGCACCGCCTTGCTGGCCAGGCCTTCGTTGGCCTCGAAGTCCATCTTCAGGGTCTCGGCCGTCAGCTGCCAGGCCTGGGTGCCCTCGCCTTCGACCGCCGGACAGCTGCTGTAGGTCGCGGCCTCGGCGCGCAGGCGCTTGCTGTCGAGAAAGCGCAGCGAGCGGGCCGTGCCGCCGCCACCGGTTTCCGAGAAGAAATAGCTGGGCTGCAGGAACTCGCCTTCGAAACGCTGCAGATACAGCTCCAGGCTGGGGCCGCGCACGGTATTGCCGGCCCGGCTGATCTCGACGCTGCCGGTGGCGCGCGCCAGATCGCTGGCCTGCTCGTAGCTCAGGCTGTCGGCGCGCAGCAGCAGATCGCCGTAGCGCAGCTCGGCCTCGCCCTCGGCCAGCGAGCGCTGGTCGATCTGGGTCTGCAAGCGCTGGGCGCTCAGCACCAGGGCCGGCTTGCTGGTCTCGCTGCTGGCCGGCGCCATCAGCAGGCGCGAAGGGCGCAGGCGCAGCGGCTCGTCGGCCGGCGCAGCGAGGGCTTGCCCGCACAGGCCCAGCAGCAGGGCTGACAGCAGCGGGGTCAGCGCGGTCGGCGGCGGTGAGGAGGGAAGCGGTGGGCGCAGCACGGCGTCGGCGGGCGTCTTCTTCGGACGATGTTGAGCGAGGGCTTCGGCACGGTGCCGACGGTTTGTAGAATTGATTATCCATGAGGCACCCGCCTCGCACCCAATGCCGCGCCGCTGCGGCCGTCCAAGCTCCCCCATGAACGCTATCGTCTGGCCCGACCCGGCCCGTGAACAACAGTTGCTGGCCTGGCTGGCGCCGCTTGCCGCCCCCCATGGCCTGCGGCCCGAGACACTGCAGCTGGCCAAGGAAGATGCCAGCACGCGGCGCTATCTGCGCCTGCAGACCGCGGCGGGCGGCTCGCTGATCGTGATGGATGCACCGCCCCAGCATGGCAGCCAGCGCGCCTTCATCGAGATCGCCGCCCACATGGCCGACTGCGGGCTGCGCGTGCCGACGGTGCTGGCGGCCGACGAAGGCCTGGGCTTTCTGCTGCTCAGCGACTTCGGCGACCGGCCCTATCTGCAGGCGCTGCAGCAGGCCAGCGACGCTGAGGCCGACGCGCTGATGCGTGCCGCCATCGCCACGCTGCTGCAGTGGCAGCTCAAGGGCGATGCGCAGCGGCTGCCGGCCTTCGACGAGAGTTTTGTGCGCCGCGAGCTGCAGATCTTCAGCGACTGGTGCGTCGAGCGCGAGTTCGGCCAGCAGTGGAACGCGACCCAGCAGGGCTGGTGGGCACACAGCTGCCAGGTCCTGGTCGACAACATCCTGAGCCAGCCCCAGCTGGCGATGCACCGCGACTTCATGCCGCGCAATCTGATGGTGATCGAAGGCGGGCCCGGTGTGCTGGACTTCCAGGATGCGGTGCGCGGCCCGATCAGCTATGACCTGGCCTCGCTGCTGCGCGACACCTTCATCTCCTGGGACGAGGAGCGCGAGCTGGACTGGGCGATACGCTACTGGGAACAGGCGCGCAAGGCCGGCCTGCCGGTGGACGCGGACTTCGGCGAGTTCTGGCGCCAGCTGGAATGGACCGGCCTGCAGCGCCATCTGAAGATCCTGGGCCTGTTCTGCCGCCTCAAGCAGCGCGACGGCAAGCCCGCCTATGCCGAGGACCTGCCGCGCTTCTTCGCCTATGCGATCAAGGTCTCGACCCGTTATGTCCAGCTCTCGCCGCTGACCCATCTGCTGGAGGGCCTGCGCGGCAATCTGGTGCAGACCGGCTTCAGCCTGCGCTGACCGGCTCGCCGCAGACGCCCGGGTTGGTCTCGCAACCGGCGGCTGCCAGCCAGGGGTCGCGGTCCTCGCCGCCGAAGACCTCGACCAGAAAGTCGAGGAAGGCGCGGGTGCGCGCCGGCACGTATTTGCGCGTCGGCATCGCGGCCCAGATCGTGAAACTGAACAGCCGCCACTCGGGCAGCACGCGCTCCAGCGCGTGCTCCATCAGCGCGTCCTCGATCAGAAAGGACGGCAGGCCGGCCACGCCGAGCCCGTGCAGCGCGGCGGCGTAATTGGTGTCCATATGCGCGGTGGTCAGCACCGGCCGCTTGGGGATCAGGGTCAGGCTTTCGCCGCCCGGCTCGTCATCGCCCCAGACGCCGCGCTGAAACACGATGCCGCGCTGCAGCTCGGAGACCGGCGGCAGCAGCGAATCATGCTCGCGCAAATCATTCGGATGCTGGGGCCGGCCGCGCTTGCTCAGGTACTCGGGCGAGGCGCACAGAATCACCTCGGTGCGCGCCAGCCGCCGGGCCACGAACTCGCCGTCCAGCGGATGGCGGGTGTGCAGAATCGTCAGGTCGAAGGCCTCGTCCACCGTCTCGATGCCGCCGGGCGAGCTCAGCTCCACCGAGACCTGCGGATAGAGCTTGTGGAACTTGGGCAGGTGCTTGGCCAGCTGATGCACCGCGATCGCCGGCGGCACCAGCACACGCAGATGGCCGCGCGGCTCGGTCGTCGCGGTGGTCGCCAGGGCCTCGGCCTCGTCGACCTCGACCAGGATGCGGCGAGCCCGCTCCAGATAGGCCTCGCCGATATCGGTCAGCGCCAGGCGGCGGGTGGTGCGGTTGATCAGGCGGGCGCCCAGATGCTCCTCCAGCTCGGCCACCAGCCGGGTCACGACGGCCGGCGCCAGGTCCAGGGCGCGCGCGGCGGCGGCAAAACTGCCCTCGTCGATGACGCGGACGAAAACACGCAAGGCTCGGAGCTGGTCCATGGGGGGCTGAGGCTGGGCCTCTGCAGGTAGTGGGCGCGGCCCAGTCTAAGTGATCACGATGACCGGCGCCCGGCCGGGCCCGCAGGGCGGCCATCGCACAAAACACCCGCCAACATCGGCCCCTCATCCGGGGGGTCCCCGGGTCACGGGGTTGCTGCGTCCCCTGAAGCCGGGACAATCGGCCCGCCTCTCACCCCGCCCAGCGCATGCCTTCCGTCTATCTCCTACGCCGTACCCCCCAAGCGCTGCGCCAGGCCAGAGCCGCCCTGTTTGATGAGCTGCCGAGCTGGCATTGCGTCGGCGTCAGCACCCAGATGCATGAGGCCTTGCCGCAGGTCGAGCGCTTGCGGCCCGACATCGTCGTCTGCGATCTGCATCTGATCAACGGCCATGCGATCGCGCTGCTGCGCCGCCTGGAGCGGGCGCGGCCGCGCCTGATGCTGCTGACGACGCTGGCCGACGACACCTTGCTGTTCGAGTCCTTGTGTGGCGGTGCCCAGGGCTACTGGCTGGACGCCGGCGGGGCCAAGGGGCTGGGGCGGGCGCTGCAGGACTTCCAGCAGCGCCGTGCCACGATGTCGCCGGCGCTGGCGCGCCAGACGCTGGCGAGCTTCGGCCTGTTGCGCAGCGACCTGAAGCTGGCGCACTGCGTCAGCTCGGCGCATGACCTGGCCCCGGCCGCGCCGGGCTGCCTGCTCAGCAAGGCCGAGCAGCATCTGCTGAGCATGCTGGCCCAGGGCCTGCTGGAAGGCGAGATCGCACAGCGCTGGCAGACCAGCCCGGCCGATATCGGCCAGCGCCTGGCCTATATCTACGCGGCGCTGCAGCGCCAGCAGCAGGTCGCCCCGCAGGGCTTCATCAGGTCGTCGGCGGCGCCGTATCGATGAAGCTGGCGCGGGCCGACAGCTTGTCGAACAGGCGCGCCAGATTGGGATGCGGGCCGCGCCAATCGATGCCGGGGAAGCGGACGTCCAGATAGCCCAGCGCACAGCCGACCGCAATATCGGCCAGCGTGAAGTGAGTGCCCGAGCACCAGTTCTTCTCGCCCAGGCCCTGGCCCATGGCCTGCAGGGCCGCCATCACCTTGCTCATCTGGCGCTCGACCCAGACGGCGCTGCGCTGTTCGGCCGTGCGGCCGACCCAGGTCTGCTCCAGGCGCGCCAGGATGGACGCATCCATCAGGCCATCGGCCAGCGCCTCCCAGGTGCGCACCTCGGTACGCTCGCGGCCGCGCTCGGGGATCAGCTTGCCGACCGGCGACAAGGTGTCCACATACTCGACGATCACGCGCGAGTCGAACACCGCCCCGGTGATCGCGTCCTGGCCTTCCATCACCAGGCAGGGCACCTTGCCCAGCGGGTTCATCTTCATGATGGCGTCGCTGGACCAGACGTCTTCCAGCACCAGCTGGTAGTCGAGCTTTTTTTCCGCCATCACGACGCGGACTTTGCGGACGTAGGGGCTGGCGAGGGATCCGATGAGTTTCATGTCTGGCTTGTGTCGGACGGACTGTCCATTTCGAAAAGATTCTAGCGAAGCACTTGTTGTGCGCCAGGCTGTACAAAGCCTCCGAACTGGTGCATGCAGACATCCCCCGAAGGTCCCCCTTGTCAGCCCGGCGGCCCGGCCTCAGACTGCTGGCCCGACAGGCGGCTCAGACCGCCGCACCGGTACATATCTACAAGGGAGGACCGATGAACGAGCATTTTTCCGTCGCCGAGCCACAGGGATCGGCCGCCAGCCCGCGCGAGCTGCGCATCGAATTCAGCGCCTCGGGCAGCGAGTATTTCCGCATCTGGATCGTCAATCTGCTGCTGATCATCGTCACGCTGGGGCTCTACCTGCCCTTCGCCAAGGCACGCCGGCTCAGCTATTTCTACAGCAACACCCTGGTCGACGGCCAGGCCCTGGCCTTCCACGGCGACCCCTGGAAGATGTTCCGCGGCTTTGTGCTGCTGGCCGTGCTGATGCTGGCCTATGGCGTCTCGGGCCAGATCTCGCCGACAGCCGGCGTCGCCGCCTTCCTGATACTGGCGGCGGGCTGGCCGGCGCGGTGGCGGGCGGGTCTGCAGTTCCGCCTGGCCAACACCAGCTGGCGCGGCCTGCGCTTTGCGTTCACTGGCGATCTGCGCCAGGCCTATCTGGCGATGCTGCCGGCCTATCTGCCGGCGGCAGTGATCGTCGTGGTCTCGCTGCTCAATAGCGAGGCGCTGGAGAGCAAGAGCTTCACGCCGGCCCAGGGCCTGATCGGCGCGGCCACCCTGCTGATCATGCTGCTGACGCCCTGGACCCTGAGCCTGAGCAAGCGCTACCAGCAAAGCCACTACGCGCTGGCCGGCCAGCATTCGCGCTTCGGCGTGGGCACCGGCGCCTTCTACCTGCTGATGCTGAAGTTCGTGCTGTTCCTGATCGGCTACGCCCTGCTGGCCGGCGCGGTGCTGGCCGGCGTCTACTTCCTGCTGCAGTCGCCGCTGCTGATGGCGCCGCTGGCCCTGCTGGCCTATCTGGGCCTGTTCGCCCTGGTCGGCCCCTTCTTCACGGTGGCTCTGCAGAACATGGTGTGGCGCGGCACCAGCAGCGCCGGCCTGCGCTTTGACAGCCAGCTGCGACTGCGCGCCTTTGCCTGGCTGAGCCTGAAGAACTGGCTGCTGACTGCGCTGACCCTGGGCCTGTACCGGCCGTTCGCGGTGGTGCACGCCAACCGCATGCGGCTGGAGGCGGTCAGTCTGCGCGTCAACGGCGATATCGATGCCTGGGTGGCGCGCAAGAGCGCCGAACACCAGGATGCCAGCGGCGACGCCGCCGGCGATTTCTTCGGCATCGACATGGGGTTCTGAGCCCGTGGATCAGCCCGCCATCCTGCTGCTCGAGCTGTTCGACGGCCGCAGCGCCCGCCCCCAGCCGGTGCAGGCCTGGGTCGAGGCCGGCACGCTGCGCCTGCGCACTGTCCATGGTGAGCACGGCGAGGGTCAGGTCTTGAGCTACCCATTGCGCCGGGTGCGCTGGCCCGAGCGCCAGCGCCACGGCCAGCGCCAGGCCCAACTGCCCGACGGCGGCGTGCTCAGCGGGGACGATGCGCGCGCCTGGGATCAGTGGGCACGGGCCAGCGGTCTGCGCGAATCGCTGCTGGTGCGCTGGATGCAGAGCTGGCGTCGGGTGGCGGTCGCGATGGCGTTGCTGGTCGCTACCACGCTGGCAATCGGGGTCTGGGGCATACCGCTGGCGAGCGATGCGCTCGTCGCCGTGCTGCCGCCCCAGGCCGAGCAAATGATAGGCGAGCGTGCGCTGGCCGGCATCGATGCCCGATGGCTCAAGCCCAGCACGCTCCCGCCGGCCCGGCGCGAGGCCATCACGGCCGATTTCGCGGCCCTGTTGCGCACGTCGCCCGGCACCACGCCAGACTACCGGCTGCACTTTCGCTCGGCCGACAAGAGCGTAGGTCCCAATGCCCTGGCCCTGCCCGGCGGCCATATCGTGCTGACCGACGCGCTGGCTCAGCTGCTGAGCGATCAGCCCGATGCACTGGCCGGCGTGCTGGCCCATGAGCTGGGCCATGTGCAGCGGCAGCATGGCATGCGCATGGTGGTGCAGGCCAGCCTGCTGGCCAGCCTGAACGGCCTCATCATCGGAGACTTCTCAGCTGTGCTCGTCAGTGTGCCGACCCTGCTAGGCCAGCAGGCCTACTCGCGTGACTTCGAGCGCGAGGCCGACGCCTATGCGCGTGACATGCTGCGCGCCGCTGGCCGCTCGCCGACGGCGATGCTGGTGTTCTTCGAGCGCATCGAGAGCTACAAGAAGAACCATGCAATGTCGAGCCTGCCGATCGCGCTGGCCAGCCATCCGGCCAACGAGGAGCGCAAGCGCTTCTTCGGCGCCGCGCCATGAAAAAACCCGGCCGAGGCCGGGTTGTGTCGGAGCGATCTGCCGCTCAGAAGCGGTGCACCAGATTGAGCGAGTAGGCGCTGGCGTCCTTGCCCGGCTTGTCGGTGAAGCCGTAGAGCAGACCTTGCGAGTAAGGCAGCACCTGCTGGCCACTCTTGTTGTCCACATAGCTGGCCGAGAGCCAGACCGAGGTGCGCTTGGAGAATAGATGCTCCAGCGCCACGCCGCCGATGGCCGCCTCGCGCGCCGCCACCGAGTCGCTGTAGGCGCCGTAGCTGACGATCACGCGGTTGCGCTCGGTGACCCGGTAGTGCACACCGCCATAGGCCAGATGGCCGTCGAAGCCTAGATTGCTGGCGATCTGCGTGCCATAGGCCAGGAAGGCCGGCTTCAGTGCCGCCGGGATCGCGGTGTTGGCATTGAGCTGCGCGCGCAGCTGGGCGCCCAGGATCGGGTGCTTGTCCTTGGCGCTGACCACGACGCCGGTGACTTTCCAGGGGCCGGTCGAATAGCTGGCGCCGACGATGGTGTTCTCCAGCGAGTTCAGGCCCTCGGAGGTCTTGCGGCGCTGATGACCCACACCGATGTCAAAACCACCGCTGGCATAGCCGGCACTGAGGCCCCAGAAGCGCCCCGGGCCGACCTCGCCCTCACCAGCGCCCAGCATCGCGTTGAAGCGAAAGCCGTTCATCTCCGCCACATACTGCAGCGAGTTGTCGATGCGCACTTCCAGGCCGGTGGGCACGGACAGGGTCGCCAGGGCGTTGCCGATATTGCCGGCCTGGTGCGGATCGAAACGGCCGTAGGTGGCGAATGCCGGGCTGTATTGGCGGCCCGCCAGCACCGCACCGACCGGGGTGACGATGCCGGCCCAGGCCTGGCGATGCCAGAAGCGGTTGTTCAGCGAGGCCGCCAGCGAGGCGCCCAGCGCGGGCTCCAGCTGGGCGCGTATGGTGTTGGGCACACCCACCAGCGCGCGCGCCGGGATCGCAAAGCCCGAGATCGGGGTCTGCTGGTTCTGCGAGCCGGTGTCGGCGTAGAGCTGGTGCTCCAGGGTGAACATCGCGCGCCAGCCGCCGCCCAGGTCTTCGTTGCCACGCAGGCCCAGGCGCGAGCCCAGCTGGGTGCCGCTGGAGACAAAACGGCGGGTCTTGTCGCCATAGCCGTCGATGGCGGTCACGCCCACATCGATGATGCCGTAGAGCTGCACGCTGCTCTCGGCGCTTGGCTGCGCGGCAGCGCCGCCGCACAACAGGGAAGCGGCCAGGGCCAGGATGGCTTTGTTGTTCTGTGTCATTGGGGTTCTCCTTGTCGGTGCGGTCTCAGCGCACCCAGCCCTTGGTCTTCAGCGCCTCGTACACGGCATTGCCGAACTTGGCATGCGAGGTCACCGTCGGGTGCACGCCATCAGCGAACAGCGAGGTCGCGGCCGGCGCCACGGCCGCCGGGAAGTAGGTGCTGAACACGCCCGGGATCTCGAAGCAGACCAGCGAGGTGTTGTTGGTCTTGGCCGGGTCGCAGACCGGCACCGCGATATTGGTGAAGCCGTTGGCGGCCGGGTTGTCGTAGTACTGGGCCGACAGCGCGGCGGCGTCGAACAGCATCACGCCGGTGTCCATCAGCGCCAGCTCCTTCTTCAGCTGGTCGTTGAAGGCCTTGACGAAGGTCGACATCAAGGTGCGGCCCGAGGCGCCGACCTGGGCGCTCTGGCCCATCGGCGACTTGGCCGAGTCCGGCAGGGTCAGGACGACGATGCGCTGCGCGCCGGCCGCCCGGGCGCGCTGGGTCTGCTCGAGCAGGGCCAGCGCGGCCTGCTCCATCTCGATCACATACTTGCCGGCGATCGCCTGCTGCAGCGCGGCGATCTGGGCGGCCGACTGACCGGCCAGCGTGGCGGCGGTCACCGCCGCCGTGATCTCGGGACCGGCCAGCGCGAGGTTGTGGAAGACATCGTTGTTGCCGCCCCAGAAGACCACCAGGTCGGTGGCCGTGAAGCTGCCCTTGGCCAGCGCGCGGTCGACCTGCTGGACCACCGGCACGGTGGTGGCGCCGGTGCAGGCGCCACTTTTCGGGTCAGGGCTGCAGCCGATGCCGGGCTGCTTGGCCACACGCGAGCCGCCCTGGGCATAGTTGGTCGCGTTGGCGGCGCTGCTGATCTGGGCCGGCACCGGGAAGCTCGTGCCGTACTCGAAGCGCTCGTTGACGATGGTCGTGCCCAGCTTGCCGGCCAGCACCTCGACCCACAAAGCGCCGGCGCTGTTGGTGAACTTGCCGACCGGGGCCGCCGTGATGGCGCCGCCGGTGGCCTGGGCCACGGCCGCCTGGGCGAACTTGGTATAGGTGCCGCCATCGGTCAGGCTGTCGCCGAAGGCGACGATGCGGGTGGTCTCGTTGCTGCTGGGGGCGGGCGGCGAGCTCTCGCCGCCACCGCAGGCGGCCAGCACGGCCAGGCTGACGGCGCCAAGCGCCAAACGGATATTCATGAAAGTCTCCTTTTTTGATAGGCCTGCGCGCAGCCAGCCCTGCATCGAGCGGCCCGGCCCGAGGCAGGTGGCATGCATGCCGCATGAATTGGCTGCCGACTGTAGCGAAGAGCCAGGGCCTCAAGACCTAGGGTTTCGGCGCCCCAACCCCGAACTTCGTGGGAAGCCTAGAGGCAGAGCTCTATTCAAGAACAAAGAAGCACAGGTTCTGTCTCTCGAACGCAACGGGGCGTGCGTGTTTACGGCGAGAGCGCCATAAAAAAAGCCCGCAGTCGCGGGCTTGTCGGTCGACGCGGATCGCCCAATTCAGTGCCTGCGGCGGCGGGCGGCGACAAAGCCTATCAAGCCCAGACCGCCCAACAGCATCGCGTAAGTCGACGGTTCGGGCACCACCGCCACCTGCAGCAGTTGGCCACGCACCGCACCGGCCGGGTTGGCCGCAGTATGCACATTCACATAAGCCAGGCCGCCCGAAAGCATGTCGAAGAAGGACATCGCCGGATAGCCTGCATTCACCCCGGACGGCGCAGTCGCGCCGATCGACGGCGCCGCGACACCATTGCCGCCGACCAGCAGCGTACTGCCCGAATTCAAGAACACAAAGGGTGCAGCATCAAGGCTGACGCGGACCGGGCCGTTCTCGGTGGTCGAAGCAGCGCCGTGGATATGGAAGGCGCTGGCGGCGGTGCCAGCTATCGCGCCGCCGCTAAGTCCGAACACCGCCATAGAGAAGTCATAGCTGTCATCCAGCAGCGACGCCGTGCCCTGGTCGTCGTAGAACAGGGTGGCGACACCGGTGGCCGTCGCAGTCGACGGGGTGCCAACTTCGTTGGCACTATTGAGCGAGGCATTGAACTGATAGACGGCCGACTGGGCGGCCAGCGGCAGAATCAGGGCCGCAACGGCCAGAAGAACGGACGGGGTTCGCATTACGGGACCTCCAGGAGACATGGGCTGAACAACGACGGCAACAGCGCGTTGTACTCCTCCCGCGGCGACCTGATAGCCCTAGTTCAGGGGACGCGGCAGCAGCCAGTCCACCGCTGCGGGCCGGCCCGGCAGGCTCAGCAGGGCCTGCGCCGGGGCGCAGCGGCTCAACACCTGGCCGCGCCGCACCACCAGCAGGCGCTGGGCGCGCAGCCGCAGCGCCTCGACCGCATCGCCGGCCTGCAGCAGCACGAAGTCGGCGCTGCGGCCGACCTCGAGGCCGTAATCGTCCAGGCCCAGGATGCGGGCGTTGTTGACGGTCACCGCATCGAAGCAGGCGCGCATGCCGGCCTGCGAGGTCATCTGCGCCACATGCAGGCCCATGCTGGCGACCTCCAGCATGTCGCCGCTGCCCAGGCTGTACCAGGGGTCCATCACGCAGTCGTGGCCGAAGCCGACATTGATGCCGGCCGCCATCAGCTCGGGCACCCGGGTCATGCCGCGGCGCTTCGGATACGTGTCGTGGCGGCCTTGCAGGGTGATGTTGATCAGCGGATTGGCCACCGCATGCAGGCCGGCCTCGGCCATCAGCGGGATCAGCTTGGAGACGTAGTAGTTGTCCATCGAATGCATGGACGTCAGGTGCGAGCCGGTGACCCGGCCCTGTAAACCGAGGCGCTGGGTCTCGCAGGCCAGGGTCTCGACATGGCGCGACAGCGGGTCGTCGCTCTCGTCGCAATGCATGTCCACCCGCAGGCCGCGCTCGGCGGCCAGCTCGCACAGCAGCTTCACGCTGGCGGCGCCATCGGCCATGGTGCGTTCGAAATGCGGGATGCCGCCGACCACGTCGACGCCCATGTCCAGCGCCCGCTTCAGGTTCGCCAGCGCCCCTGGGGCGCGCAGCACACCGTCCTGCGGAAAGGCCACCAGCTGCAGGTCCAGATAGGGCTTCACCCGCTCGCGCACATGCAGCAGGGCCTCGACGGCCAGCAGGCGCGGGTCGCAGACATCGACATGCGAGCGTATCGCCAGCAGGCCCTTGGCCACCGCCCAGTCGCAATAGGCCAGCGCCCGCTCGACCAGGGCTTCCTGCGTCAGCAGCGGCTTGAGCTCGCCCCAGAGCGCGATGCCTTCCAGCAGCGTGCCGCTCTGGTTGACCCGGGGCAGGCCGTAGCTGAGCGTGGCGTCCATGTGGAAATGGGCATCGACAAAAGGCGGGCTCAGCAGCTGGCCCTGGCCGTCGATGATCTCGACGCCCTCCGGCCCGGGCAGGGCCGGCGCGATGGCGGCGATGCGGCCGTCACGCACCAGCAGGTCCTGGCCGCGGCGGCCATCGGGAAGGCAGATATTGCGTATCAGCATGGCCGCGAGCCTACCATTGGAGGGGCCGCCAGCAGGCCGGCAGACCGCGAGGAGAACGGCCATGGACATCACGAGTTTCGAGCATTACCGGCAGCAAGCCCTGGCCGCCGGATTCGACGAGGTGCTGGAGCGGCGCTGGGCGCCCTTGACCGTGGTCGACGAGCACAGCCACCCCTTTGTCGC
Source organism: Paucibacter sp. XJ19-41 (assembly GCF_028462495.1). NCBI lineage: Bacteria > Pseudomonadati > Pseudomonadota > Betaproteobacteria > Burkholderiales > Sphaerotilaceae > Roseateles > Paucibacter sp. XJ19-41. The sequence goes on along the minus strand of NZ_JAQOWX010000077.1, from coordinate 3,087 downwards.
CAAGGCCGTCATGGCCGAGGGCGAGATGTGGCTGACGGTGGCAGGCCAGACCCGGCATCTGCGGGTCGGCGACGGCTTCGAGCTGGCGGCCGGCGAACGGCATGCCGAGCGCTACGGTGCGGCGGGCGCGGTCTACTGGGTGGCGCGGCGCGCCGCCTAGCCGGGCGCGGTGCTGAAGGCCCGAGGCGGCGGGTCGCCAACCTCCAGGCGTTCGTACTCGGAGATCAGCTGCGCGCCGAACAGCATCAGGGTCGCCCCCAGCTCCAGGCTCAGCAGCACCGCGATCGAGGTGGTCAAGGAGCCGTACACCGTGCTGATCTGCGACAAGGTGCCGAAGTACCAGACCAGGGCATGGCGCGACAGCTCCCACAGCAAGGCCGCAGCGATCGCGCCGAACAGCGCCAGCCGCAGCGAGGGGCGCCCCACCGGCATCACCAGATAGATCGAGGTCAGCACAAAGACCTCGCCAGCAAAACCCAGCAGATAGAACAGCAGGCCGGACACCCCGACCAGCGACCAGCTGCGCCACAGGAATTGAACCTCGCTCTGGCCCATGGCCTGCAGCGCGCCGGCCACCAGCGTGACGACCAGCAGGCCGAAGCCCAGGCACAGGATGTAGCCATAGGGGATCAGTGCCGAGACCAGGAAGTGGCGCCGCCGTATCAGCACGCGGTGGTGGAAGATCACCGACATCGCGTTCTCCAGCACCGTGAAGGCCAGCGAGCTGAAGAACAGCATCGTCACCAGCAGCACCCAGCCCACCACCGAGCGGAAGGCCAGGAACTGCGCCAGCTCGGTCACGATGGCGCGCGAATGCCCCGGCAGCAGCCATTCCAGATAGCGGCCCAGGGTCTGCAGCAGCGCCGCCTGGTCGACCACATGCGAGAGCGCGATCACCGCCAGTATCAGCAACGGCACGATGGACAGCAGCGCGTAGTAGGCCACCGCGCCGGCCAGCAGCAGGCCCTGGTTGGCGCGAAAGGCCTTCAGCGCACCGAGCAGGAAGGCGCCGGGATGGCGCAGCAACTGGGCGGCGCGCGGATCAACGAGGGCACGCGATCGATTCATCGCCATCGCGGCTGCGCTCAGGGCCCGCGATCGACGCCGCGCCCCGGTGTCTGGTCATCCTCCGGCGCCGGGTCTATCGGCCCCTCATCGGGGTCGACGGGCATGGGCTGGGGCTCCTCATCATCACCAGGCGCCTTGATCGGCGGCCGGTGCGCGTGCAGGGTCTCGGGGGGCGAGGTCGGGTGGATGAAGGACATGGCGGACTCCGGTTGGCGTTCTTTCCTATTGCATCGTGCCGGGAACACCGTGGGGTGGGAGTCGGACAAGGGCGGCTGTTCGTGTCAGGCAATGCTCACAGCGGGCCGATGGATGTCGGCATGGGGCGGCGAGTCACGCCCCCTGAGCGCATGTCCCGACTATGTGTAACCGGTCAGCCCGCACGCGCTTGACTTCAGCAGTTCAATGGAACCAAAATGGTTCCATTTTGGATGGAGCAAACCATGCCCACGACCCTGACTCTGAAAAACATCCCTGACGCCGTGTACGACCGGCTGAAGTTGGCTGCTGAAATGCACCGCCGCAGCCTGAATAGCGAGGCAATCGTATGCTTGGAATCGGTACTGCTGCCGACCCAAATGATGCCAAGCGAGCGAATTGCCCGGGCACGCGAGCTGCGCGCCGCACTGCCTGCAGGGAAGTTCCTTGCCCGCGACATTGACGCGACGAAGCGCGAGGACCGCCCGTGATAGTGGTTGACTCCAATGTACTCACGTACTTGTACTTGCCAAGTGAATTTTCGGCCGCAGCCGAAGCGTTGCTTGAGAAAGACTCCGACTGGGCTGCGCCAATTCTCTGGCGCAGTGAGTTCCGCAATATTCTGGCTGGATTCCTACGGCGCAAGGCCATCACTTTCGAACAGGCAATCAGCCTGCAACGGGAAGCTGAAAGCCTTCTTGCAGGTGCAGAGTTCGAAGTCGAATCCTCCGCTGTACTTGAACTTGTTCGCGACAGTGATTGCTCGGCATACGACTGCGAATTCATCGCCCTTGCGATGAAACTCGACACCAAGCTTGTTACCATGGACAAAAAACTATTGCGAGCGTTCCCCAAGCGGGCCATTGCTCTTTTTGCGGGCAACGTTTGAATTCAGCCGACGGGCCGGCGTAGCCGGGCTGGATCGGCTGCAATGAGAGGTTGCACTCTTCGCAAGCGACGGGCTACATGTCTCCAAGAATCTGCTCCGTGGTTAGTATTCGCGTGGTAAGTCGTTCGATATCGTGCAGCGAATAGTTCTTTCCCTTTGCTCTACGCAAGTGGTCAATGAACTCTGCAATTTCTGAGTCGTCATTGATAATTATGTATTTGATATCGTTCGGCTCGAACTCCAGTCGGAGAGCTTCCAACTGCTTGTTTGCTGATGCGGCGTTGTCGTCGGCCTCATAGAAGTTGCTGCTCATGAGCATTTGGCACTCTGCTTCGTGCGAGGGAACGTAGCGCCACTCGCGTTCGTCGGAGAATCTGTAGTCTGGAGTGGTGCCTGACTTTCTTACAAGAGTTGCCTCATAGTTCTTCATGTATCGCAACACGTCCGCCAGACACTTCTGTTCTGAAGTGAGATTGTCTGACTCATCTGAGTCGGGTTGTATGAAGTGATTCCAGGCGGTCCGATAGCTAAGGGATAGTGCAGAGGTTTGGGCTACATATAGGACTGGATTGAGCCCCTTTCTAACGCCCCATTCCTTGGTCATTCCTATTCCGTAGTGTCCATACTTTGAAATGTGATCCTTGACTTCGGAAAGCGGAATGTCGCAAAAGCTCACCATCGGAACATACATAGCGCTGCTCATGCCGCCAAGGATTAGTGTCTCTTTACAGTTGAAGACGCGAAAGTTCTCCTCAAGGATCTTTCTTAGGCTGGCCTTGTCTCGCGTGAAGTGAATCAGGGTGTTTGCACTCAGCGGCATATTTGATCCTCAAAGACGAGGTAAGTAGATGTTTTTTGCAACCCAACGGGTGATGTCCCACGAGGTGGTGTAAGTTCTTGAGCGAGGCGGCCCATAGAGGGTGGCCATCGTGAGT
>NZ_JAQOWX010000076.1:0-29026 GCF_028462495.1 Paucibacter sp. XJ19-41 | reverse complement strand
CGGCCTCGTTCCAGCGGCCCAGCTTGTGCAGCGCCGTCTCGGCCTCGGCCAGCGCGGCCGCGTCGCCGGCACAGCGCAGCCCGGCCAGCGCCGCGATGAAGACCACCAGCGGCACCGCATGCATGCCGCGCGCGGCGGCGAACAAGGCGCTGGCGGCGCGCGCCTCCAGCAAGGCCTCGGCCGGTCGCTCGGCCAGGAAATGCAGCAGCGCGCGCCAGGCATGCAGAAACATCAGCCCGGTCTGGTCCTTGCGCTGCTGGTAGATCGCCGCCAGCGCCTGGCCGGAGCAGGATCCGCTCTCCAGCGCCTGGGCCGGCAGTGTCGGCTGCAGCAGCTCCTGCACCAGGGCCAGCAGCGCGTCCTGATAATCGGCGGCCACCGGCTGGCGCATGCGCTGCAGCGCATCGCGGTGCACGGCCAGGCTTTGCGCCAGCGCCGGCAGCGGCTGGCCGGCCAGGAAGGCGTGGCAGTCATGCACATAGAGACCCAGGCCGGCATGGCGCAGATTGCCGCCCTCCAGGCCGTTGCGATGGGTCTCCATCAGGCCCGGCAGTCCCTGGCTCAGCGGCTCGATCCAGTGCTGCAGAAAGGCGTTGAAGGAGAAGCCGGCATGGGCATAGACCTGCAGCCAGCCGTGCTCGCGCACCAGCTGCATCGACAGCCGGCCCAGCGCATAGGCCTGGCGATAGTCGCCGAGGAACTCGGCCCACATCAGGCCCAGCACCGAATAGGCCGACAGCGCCCCCGGCACATGGCCATGGGCCATCATCAGCCGCACCTGGAACACCGTCAGCAGCGGCAGCAGGGCCGGCCGCGCGATATAGGCGGCGGCCGTCATCTTGGCGCTGATCGAGATCAGCTGCAGCATGCGCGCGTCGCTCATCGGCGCCAGCGCGGCCAGTGCCGGTAGGCCCAGCGCGTTGATCTCGTCACGGACCGCCGCGACCAGGGCCACCACCTGGGCCGGCGAGTCGGCCTGCGGCAGCTCGGCGCCCAGCATGGCCAGCACCTGCAGGCCCAGGTCCAGGGTCTCGCTGAGCTGGCCCTGGGCATAGCTGGCTTCGATGCGCACCTCCAGCAGCCGGGCGCGCTGGGCCGGCTCGTTGAGCCTGGCCAGCGCGGCAGCGAGCAGCTCGTCCATGCGGCCATGCCGGCCGCTCAGATAAGCCATGCGGGCCGCCTGCAGATGCAGTTCCAGCAGCGCCTCGGGCCGCTCGGCCCAGGCCGCCGGGTCCTGCAGGCGCAGCGCCATCTCGGCATAGTCGGCGGCCAGATCGAAGGCGGCCGCATGCATCGCCTGCTGCGAGGCCTGCTCGTTGGCCAGGGCCAGCGCGGCGCGTTCGTCGGCCTGGCTGATCAGAGCCTGGGCGGCATTCAGATGGTTCAACACATGGAAGGGCAGGGCCGCCGGTTGCTGGTGGCGCGAGCGCAGCAGGCGGCCNCGCGGCGCGTTCGTCGGCCTGGCTGATCAGAGCCTGGGCGGCATTCAGATGGTTCAACACATGGAAGGGCAGGGCCGCCGGTTGCTGGTGGCGCGAGCGCAGCAGGCGGCCGATCTGCAGATGCAGGCGTGCGCGCGAGTGCTCGGGCACCAGGCGCCAGGCCGCCTCCTGCACGCGGTCGTGGGCGAAGGCATAGCGCACCGCGGCCTCGCTCGGCGCCAGATGGGCGGCGTAGCGGTAGAGCTTGTTGCCGGGCACCAGCAGCTGGGCCTGCAGCGCCGGCAGCAGGCCGGCGGCGACCTCGGCGCCGGGGCGGTCGAGGGCGGTGGCCAGCGTGCCGAGGTCGAAACTCCCGCCCAGGAAGGCACCGACCGAGAGCATCCGGCGGCAGTCCTCGGGCAGGGGCTGAAGCTGCGCCAGCATCAGCTCGACGACGTTGTCTGCCATCTGCGTCTGGGCGATCTGTGCGGCCGACCAGTCCCAGCGCTGGCGCGCGAGGTCGAAATGGATCAAGCGGCGCTGCGCCAGTTCCTCGACGAAGCGGCGCAGGAAGAAGGGGTTGCCGGCGGTCTTGGCCTGGCATAGCGCGGCCAGCTCGGCGACCTCGGCGGCCGGTCTGTGCAGACTGTCGGCCAGCAGCTGGCCGATCTCGCCGGCGCCCAGCGGCGCGATCGCCAGCGCCAGAAAGCGCGGCCCCAGTGCGCGCAGCTCGGCCAGGTCCTGGCTCAGCGGGTGTTCGGGGGGCAGCTCGTTGTCGCGCCAGGCCAGCACGATCAGGGTGTGGCGCAGCTCGGTATCGCTGGCCCATTCGCGCAGCAGGCGGCGCGAGCTGCGGTCGGCCCATTGCAGATCGTCCAGGAACAGGGTCTGAGGCTCGTCCTCGCTGGCCAGCGCCGCCAGGCACAGGCGCAGGCTGCGCATGAAGCGGCTTTCGGCCTCGGCCGGCGCCAGCGCCACCGGCGCTGCCGGCTCGCCCAGCAGCGGCCTGGACTCGGCGATGGCCTCGGCCACGACGGCCGCCGCGTTGCCCAGCCGCTCGCACAGGCGTTCGCGCCAGAACTGCTGGCGCGCCGGCGCCTGGGCCAGAATCTGCTCGGCGCGCTGGGCCAGCAGGCTCAGCAGCGCGCCATAGGGCTGGTGCTGGCCGAACTGGTTGAACTTGGCCGCGACAAAGCTGCCGCGCTGGGCCAGCAGGCTGCGCTGCGCGGCGTTGACAAGTGCAGTCTTGCCTATGCCCGAGAAGCCGGCGATGCCGACCAGCTGGCTCGCGCCGGCGGCGGCGGCCTCGAAGGCCGCGCCGAGCTGGCGCAGCTCGGTCTCGCGGCCATAGAGCCGGCCGCTGAGCTGGAAGCGGCCGCTGCGGTCGCCCCGGCCCGGCATGAAATGGGGCGGTTCGCGGCCCTCGGTCAGCGCCGTCAGGCACAGGGCCAGGTCTTGCCTGAGGGCCGGGTGGCTCTGGTAGCGGGCCTCGGGTTCCTTCTGCAGGCAGCGTTCCAGCACGGCCGCCAGCGCCGGCGAGGCATCGGCGCGCCGGGCGGTGGCCAGCGGCGCCGGCACAGCCAGATGGGCATGGACGGCCTGGGCGGCGTCCTGGCATTCGAACAGCGGTGCGCCGGTCAGGGCCTCGTACAGCGTGGCGCCGAGGCTGTAGAAATCGGCCCGGTAGTCGACATCGCGGCTCATCCGGCCGGTCTGCTCGGGGGCCAGCGTGGCCAGGCTGCCGTCCAGCGCGTCGGCGCGCAGCAGCAGCGCACGCTCCTGGGCGATCTCGGCGGCGATGCCGAAGTCGCACAACAGCATGCGTGCCAGCGGATCGTCATGCTGGGCCAGCAGCACATTGCCCGGATGCAGGTCGCGGTGCACGACGCCTTGCTCATGGATGACTTCCAAGGCATCGACCAGGGCCAGTCCCAGGCGCAGCACGGCCGGCTGGCTCAGCGGCGCGGCGCCGCTGCGCAGCCGCTGCCGCAGGGTCTGCAGGCCCAGGTCGGGCAGGCGCATATAGGGGCGGCCCGCATGGCTGGCCAGGGCCTCGGGGCGCAGGATATGAGGGTGATCGAAACGCCGCGCGATCTCGAACTCGTAGCGAAAGCGCGCCAGCTCGGCGGCGCTGGGCATGGTCGCTCGCAGATAGACCAGCACCGCCCGCTGGCCCCGGGCATCGACCGCGCGCAGCACGCCGTTGCGCCGGCTGCCGGGCAGTTGTTCGGTGATCTGCCACCCATTCACACTGTCACCGAGACCCCAACCAAGGTCCCCCTGTGCCTGACGAAGCATCTGAAACCGCTTTTCTCTGTCTGTCACCGATGAGCTGCAAATGTAACCGCCCGACCGTGACAGGCCGGCGCAGACCGTGGCTAGGGGCATGATGGGGCCTGGACGCCGACCCGGAGAGCGCTGTGAAGAAACCATCCCAACGACCGGCCGCGCTGATCCGCGATCTGCGCGGCGGCCTGCGCCTGATCACCGACGGGGTCGGCGGCGTGACCGGCCTGGTCGAGAGCCTGCACGGCCGCATCGCCCGTGTCGCGCCGCCGCTGGGCCGGGTGGCGGATGCGCCGACGCGCGGCATCACCGGTCTGGTCTATCGCAGCATCCGCGGCACCACCGGTCTGGTGGGCGCGGGCCTGGACGCGGCGCTGGCTCGCCTGCAGGAGCAGTTGCAGGCGCAGTTACAGGATGAGCCCGACGCCCAATCTGGTCGGCGCCGCGAGGCCGTGGTGGCCGCGCTCAATGGCGTGCTGGGCGACCATCTGCTGCGCAGCGGCAACCCGCTGGCGCAGCCGCTGGAACTGCGCTTTCAGGGCAGTGGCCCGAAGCCGCTGCTGCTGATCCATGGCCTGTGCATGAACGACCAGCAATGGCTGCGCGACGGCCATGACCATGGCCAGGCGCTGGCCGCCGAGCTGGGCTTCACGCCCGTCTATGCGCGCTACAACAGCGGCCTGCATATCTCGGCCAACGGTCTGGCCCTGGCCGAGGAACTCGAGCGCCTGCTGCAGCGCTGGCCCGAGCCGGTCGAGGAACTGGCCATCATTGGCCACAGCATGGGCGGCCTGGTCGCACGCAGCGCTGTCCAGCAGGCCTTGCAGCGCGATATGGCCTGGCCGCTGCTGCTGCGCCGCCTGGTCTTTCTGGGCAGCCCGCACCACGGCGCGCCGCTGGAGCGGGCCGGCAACTGGCTGCACCAGGGCCTGGGGCTGAGCCCCTATCTGGCGCCGTTCACGCGCCTGTCGGGCCTGCGCAGCGCCGGCATCACCGACCTGCGCCATGGCAATCTGCTGGAGGCCGACTGGGTCGGTGAAAGCCGTTTTGCCGGCCGCGACCGGCGCGTGGTCGTGCCGCTGCCCCTGGGCGTGAGCTGCTATGCGGTGGCCGGCACGCTGGGGCGCAGCGACGGCGGCCGGCTTGCAGATGGGCTGGGGGACGGGCTGGTGCCGCTGGACAGCGCGCTGGGCCGCCATGCCCATCCGCAGCGCCGGCTGCGCCTGCCGGCCTCGAACCACTGGGTCGCGCGCGGCACCCACCACCTGGACCTGCTGAGCAGCCCGGCGGTCTATGCCCGGCTGCGGCGCTGGCTGGCCTGATCCGGCTCAGCGCCGGGTCGAGAAGGGATAGGCCGGGTCGTTATAGCCCGGCGTCGAGGCATGACCTGGCACTACCAGCGAATCGACCAGTGCCTCGTCCTCGGCTCCGATGCTGCAGTCCAGCGCGCCCAGATAGTCTTGCCACTGGGCCAGGGTGCGCGGGCCGGCGATCACCGCGCTGACTGCGCGGTGGGCCAGCACCCAGGCGGTGGCGAAATGGCTCAGGGAACGGCCGCTACCCTCGCAATGCGCCTTCAGCGTCTGCGCGATCTGCAGCGACTCCTCGCGGAACTCGGTCTCCAGCATGCGCTTGTCGCCGCGCCCGGCGCGCGTGCCGGCGTCCGGCGCGACACCCGGCGCGTACTTGCCCGACAGCACGCCGCGCGCGATCGGGCTGTAGGGCACGACGCCGATGCCGTGGTGAGCGCAGACCGGCAGCACCTCGACCTCGGGCTGGCGGTTCAGCAGGTTGTAATAGGGCTGGCAGGCCACCGGGCCCGGCATGTTCAGCGAGCGCGCCTGATGGACGATCTCGGCGATGCGCCAGCCGCAGAAGTTCGACAGTCCCCAGTAGCGGATCTTGCCGGCGCGCAGCAGCGCTTCGATGGCGCGCAGCGGCTCCTCCAGGTCCATGCCCAGGTAGTCGCGGTGCAGGTAGTAGATGTCGATATGGTCGGTGCCCAGGCGCTGCAGGCTGGCCTCGCATTCGCGCAGCATCCAGGCGCGCGAGTACTGCGACTCGTTGGGCCGGCCCGACATCTTGTTGCCCAGCTTGGTGGCCAGCACCCAGTCGTGGCGGGCGCCATCCTTGAGCAGCGCGCCGACCATGGTCTCGGAGGCGCCGGTGCTGTAGACATCGGCGGTGTCGATGAAGTTGACGCCCTGTTCGCGGGCATGGGCGACGATGCTGCGCGCCTCGCTGATATCGGTCTGGTCGCCGAACATCATCGTGCCCAGGCACAGCGTGGAGACCTGGAGTGGGGACTTGCCGAGGGAGCGGTAGTGCATCGTGCAGCTTTCTTTCCTATCGTTGCAAAGTGAGTTCGAGTCTCAGCGCGCGCTCGGACTTGTTGGACCACATCCAGCAGTAGTCCTGGTCGACGGCGGCCAGCAGCTGGCCTTCGGCCGCGCCGGCGCCATCGATTTTGGCCGGGTAGCTGACCTTCTTGCCTTCGTGATAGTGGATGTTGAAGTTCGTCGGCGCCTCGGTCCGGAAGTTCCAGGCCACGGTCTGGCCCTTGGACAGCTTGCCGCAGACCTCGGCGAACTGGGCCGGCGCGATGCTGGCCTTGTGCTCGAAGCGGCCGGATTCGCTCCAGCGAATCTCGACCAGCTCGGCCCGGGCGGCGAACGATGCCAGGCTCAGCAGGGCGGACATGAACATCAAGAGCAGCGAGGGTCTCATGGATATCTCAATCCTTGTGGGGGTGGCTCAGCGGGCGATGGTAATGCGCATGGCTGTGTCGCTGCGGGGTATTGGCAGTTCTGCTTGCCGACAAGCGAGCCTTGACGGCTGCCACCAGGGGTTCGATGGCCGAAGGCGGGAACGGGGACACGCTGCTGACGTTGATCTCGCAGAGCACGAAACGTTCGGCCTGCTCGGCCGTGGGCTCGCCGAACATGAAGTCGCAATCCCACAGCATCGGCAGTTGCTCCCGTGCGAGGCCGACCCGCTGCCTCAGGAGCTCGATCCAGCCGGTCTCCAGCAGCCGCCTGAGTGACTGGAACTGCGGCCGGTCGGCCGGGTGATAGTGGCGCGGCCCCGGCATCGGTGCCGCCTCGCCCGGTCTACCCGGGTGAAGCGCATTGAGCGCTTGATGGCCGAAACCCACGACCCGATCCTCGACAAGGTAGGCGCGCACCATGCCATCGACCAAGCGGGGCTGCCAGGCTTGGTCGACCATATGACCACCATGCTCCGGCTCGAAATAAGTCGCGAGATGCGACAGCAATGTGCTCATAGCGATGTGCTGCTCCTCACAGCCGCGCTGGGCATGGCGCACCGCCAGCAGCGCCGAGCCAGCGAGCTGCTCGACCCGCCACACCCCGATGCCGCTGTGGCCGCGGTGCTGCTTGAGCACGCGCGCGCCGATCTGCAAGCGCTGAGGCAGTTCTTCGGCCAGTTGCGCGAGGCTGTCGACACGAACTGCATCGCTGCCGAAGGGCAGCCCGCGCACATCCAGCAGCACGTCCTTGGTGCCCAGGCGCAGGATGACGTCCGGATGCGTGCTGACGAAGACGCCGGCCTGCGCGAGCTCGCGCAGCAGCGTGTCGAGCCGATCCCGACGGCGGCCGGATTCGATCGGATTGCTCCAGACCAGCACGCCGTCGACGCGGCGCAGCTGCTCGGCGACCTCGTCGGCAAAATCATCGTGATAGATGGCCGGTTCTGCCAAGACGCCCGCAGCAGCGAAGGCTTCGAACAGCATTGCGAAGCGGCTCTCGCCCGGGTCGCTGCGTTGGCGTGCCCCGTGGTCGCCGGGATAGAGCAGGGCCAGGGTCGGTGGGTGCTCGGCAGCCATTGCTCAGTCCTTCAACGCGGGCGGGATCGCCGGGCGCCTTCAACCGGCCGTGCCGCTGGGCTGCAGCTCGCGCCCCTCACGGGACCAGCGGTCGATGCCACCAACCAGAAAGCGCGCCCGGATGCCTTGAGCGCGCAGTCGCAGCGCGGTCGCACGACCGACTTCATGGCCATAGACACAGTAGACCAGCACCTCGCTCCCCGTGGCCAGTGTTGCGGCCCATTCTGCGACGCGGGCCGGATTGCGCCAGCAGGCGCCGGGCAACATCGTCGCGGCCTGTTCGTAGATCGCCTCACGGCGCACATCGAGCAGGCTGACCCGCCTGGGATCGACCGTGTCCGGATCGGCTGCCAGTTCCTCGCTGGCCGCCTGCACGGCCTGCTGGTAGCGCTGGTAGACCTCGTCCCAGGCGATGGTGGCCATGAAATCATCGACATCAGCGCCAGCCTGGGCGCCATGATCGAGAGGCTTGGCAAGCTCGCGCGCGTCCATCGCCAGGATCGGCGTACCGCCGGCCATCGCCTCCTCGGGGTTTGCCACCCACTGGTTGAGCAGCCGGCCCTCGCGCGGATGCAAGCTCAGCAGCAACCGGCCCGAACCGTCGCCCGAGGCCTTGCCCATCGCGACAAAGTCCTCGCGCCAGCCCTCCACGCTGCCGAAGCTGGCGCTCAGGGCCAGCGCCATCGCCGGGGCCATGTCTTGCCCGGCACGGCCGGGGTCTTGAATCGGTGTGTCCATCAATACTCCTCAGCGAAGCGCCAGGCCGGGCAACAGGGTGATGCCCAGGCTGATCAAGGCGCAGATCCCCAGCAGCGGCATCACTCCCATCTTGAAACGGAACAGGGCCAGCGCCGCGCCCAGCGCGATCAGGGCCGAGGCCCCGTCGAAGCGGCCGGCGAAGCCCTGGGGCCACAGCACGTGATAGGCGAAGAACATCGCCAGATTCAGGATCACGCCGACCACGGCGGCGGTGATGGCCGTCAACGGCGCGGTGAATTTCAGATTGCCGTGGGTGCTCTCGATCAGCGGGCCGCCGGCGAAGATGAAGATGAAAGACGGCAGGAAGGTGAAGAAGGTCACCACGCTGGCTGCCGTCGCACCGGCCAGCAACAGCGCATCGGGCCCGAACACCTGCTGGGTCCAGCCACCGACAAAGCCGACGAAGGCCACCACCATGATCAGCGGCCCCGGTGTGGTTTCGCCCAGCGCCAGGCCATCGATCATCTGCGCGGCGCTGAGCCACTGGTGCTGCTCGACCGCGCCCTGGTAGACATAGGGCAGCACCGCATAGGCGCCGCCGAAGGTCAAAAGCGCGGCCTTGGTGAAGAACCAGCCCATCCGGGTCAAGGTTCCCTCGAAGCCATAGGCCGCGACCAACAGCGCCATCGCAGTCAGCCAGAGGCCCAGCCCCATCCCCAGGACCTGGACCAGGCGGCTGCGCTTGAAGCGCGCGTGGCCGGGTGTGGGCGTGTCGTCGTCGATCAGTGCCGGCCCGTAGCTCTGCTTGGCCACCCCGTGGCCGCCGCCGATGGCAAAGACCTGTGGCGCATGGCGCCCGCCGAAGTGGCCGATGACGGCCGCCAGCAACACGATCAGGGGGAAGGGGGCATCGAGCGCGAAGATCGCAACAAAGGCCGCCGCAGCGATACCCCACAGCCAGCCGTTCTTCAAAGCGCGGCTGCCGATGCGGTGGGCGGCATGCAGGACCAGGGCCGTCACCGCCGGCTTGATCCCATAGAACAGGCCGGCCACCAAGGGCATCTCGCCGAAGGCGATATAGATCCAGGACAGCGCGATCAGGATGAAGAGCGAGGGCAGCACGAACAGGGCGCCGGCGACAAGGCCGCCCCGGGTCCTGTGCATCAGCCAGCCGATATAGGTGGCCAACTGCTGCGCCTCGGGGCCGGGCAGCAGCATGCAGTAGTTCAGCGCGTGCAGAAAGCGCTTCTCGCTGATCCAGCGGCGCCGCTCGACCAGCTCGGTGTGCATGATGGCGATCTGCCCCGCCGGGCCGCCAAAGCTGATGAAGCCCAGCTTGAGCCAGAAGCGCAGGGCCTGCCAGAAGCTGACCGGTTCGGGGCGGAAGGGGGCGCTGCTCATTCGGCCTGGTCCTTGTTGAAGGCGGTCTGCAGACCTTCGAAAACGCCGGCCGCGGCCAGCAGCAGCTGGTCATCGTCGGCAATCGCCTCGCGCATCCCGGCCAGCACCTTCTCGACACCGGGCGCCTCCGGGGGCTGGATGCCGCCCACGTCGAGGCTGTGCACCAGCAGGCCCAGGCGCAGCAGGGTGGGTGTTTCCAGGCCGAAACTGGCCAGCAGGGTCTCGAAGGTCACGCGCGCGCCGACATGGCTGAAGGTGGCACCATCGAAATCAAAGCCCAGCGCCTTCTTCGGGCAGTCGGCCGGCGACTTCAGCCACAGAAAACGCGCCTCGGGATCGATATGTCGGCGTATCAGCCAGGCGCTGGCCAGTCGGTCCACCCAGGGGCGCTGGCGTGTGGCCCAGAGCCGGCCACGATAGCGCGCCGGATCCAGCCGGGCGATGGCGTGGGCGGCTGACCGGGGTTCGTCGGGCGACATGGCCTGGTGGGCGCGCTGTTCCAGCGCCTGCAGCGCGGCCTCGGCCTGGCGCTGTGCCTCGCCGGCAAAGAAGTCGATGGACACCAGCTGCTCAAAGCTCTTGCGCAGCTTGCGGCTCTGCTTCAGCAACTCGACCGCGTTGTCCGCACGGCAGGCGCTGATCTGGCCCATCAGTTCGGCGAACTCGGCGTCGCGTGCGAACAGCGGCGGGAACTCCGCCGTTTCGCTGATGGTAGCCAGCAGATGGGCCTGACCGGCGTGGGCGCGCACATCCTCGGCCACGGATGCCAAGGTCCGGGCATGTGACTCCTGCTCAGGAAGCAGGTAGACACCATCCCGCAAAACCGCCGCGCCGCAAGCCTTCAGCGCGCGCCAGCTGCGCATGCGGGCGGTGGCGTTCTCGGTGGGCAGCGAGAGTATCAGTAGCAACCATTTCATTTGTAGATATTAATACACAAGGTAGTAATATCTACATAAATATTTGGCGAGTAGCCGTTTCAGACGTAGCAGCTGCAGCCCAAGGCGCCCCAGAATGCTCCGGTCTCCGGCCCGCTGCTGCGAGCCGCACTGGCGACGGCTGTGTGGTCATGCCCATGCAGGCCGCAGGCGCTGGCACAGGCGCACATCGCGGCGTAGTGGTAGCGCTTCTCCTGCTCGGAGGCGCCGACGGCAGCGCTCTTGCGCGCCTGATAGCCGCCGTAGCGGCGCACCGGCGACCAGTCGGGTGAGGCCGGCGGCAGCGGCGGGGCCAGCGATTCATAAGTGCCGCTGCCGTGCACCGGCTGGCCGGCGACGACGGTCAGCACCGAGGTGATGTCCTGGATTTGGTCCTCGGGCACGCTCAGGTAGTCGCGGTCCAGCACCGCCAGGTCGGCAAAGGCGCCGGCCTTCAGCACGCCCTTCTTGCCGCTCTCGCGCGAGAACCAGGCGCCATCGGCCGTCATCAGGCGCAGCGCGGCGATGCGGTCCAGGCGCCGCTCCTCGGGGTAGAGCAGGGTGCCACCAATGGTGCGGCCCGACACCAGCCAGTACAGCGCCTGCCAGGGGTTGTAGCTGTTGACGCGGGTGGCGTCGGTGCCCAGGGTCACCGGCAGGCCTTGCGCCAGCATGCGCGTGACCGGCGGGGTCTCGGCCGTGGCCTTCAGGCCGTAGCGGCGGATGAAGTACTCGCCCTGCATCGACATGCGGTTCTGGATGGCGACGCCGCCGCCCAGCTTCTTGATGCGTTCCAGATTGGGCGGCGAGACGGTCTCGCAATGGTCGAAGAACCAGCCGAGCTTGTCGATCGGCAGCTCGCGATGCACCTTCTCGAACACATCGAGCGCGCGCGAGATCGTCTGGTCATAGGTGGCATGCATGCGCCAGGGCCAGCCATTGCCGGCCAGGAAGCGCACCACCCCTTCCAGATCGCCCTCCATCGCCTGCGGCATCTCGGGTCTGGGCATCAGGAAGTCCTCGAAATCCGCTGCCGAGAAGGCCAGCATCTCGCCGGCACCGTTGAGCCTGTAGAAATCGCTGCCGTCGCCGGGGCGGCCCATCTTGGCCCAGCGCTGGAAGTCGGCCAGCTCGCTCTTGGCCTTCTGCGGGAACAGGTTGTAGGCGATGCGCAGCGTCAACCGGCCGTCCTTGGCCAGCTTGTCGATGATGGTGTAGTCGTCCGGGTAGTTCTGGAAGCCGCCGCCGGCGTCGCCGACCGAGGTCACGCCCAGGCGGTTCTCCTCGCGCATGAAGTGCAGGGTCGAGTTCAGCTGTTGCTCGGGGTCGAGCTTGGGGCCGAAGTTCAGCGTGTTGTAGAGCACGAAGGCGTTCGGTTCGGCCAGCAGCAATCCGGTCGGCTCGCCGGTCTTGGCATCGCGCTCGATGATGGCGCCGGGCGGCTGCGGCGTGTCCTTGGTGTAGCCGACGGCGCGCAGCGCCGCGCGGTTCAGGAAGGCCATGTTGTAGAGGTTCAGCACGAACACCGGCGTGTCCGGTGCGGCCGCGTTCAGCTCGGCCAACGTGGGCATGCGTTTCTCGTCGAACTGGAACTCGTTCCAGCCGCCGACCACCCGCAGCCATTGCGGCGAGGGCGTGCGCGCCGCCTGCTCGCGCAGCATCTCCAGCGCCGCACCGAGGCTGCGCACGCCGTCCCAGCGCAACTCCAGGTTGTAGTTCAGGCCGCCGCGGATGATGTGCATATGCGAGTCGATCAGGCCCGGGATCACGCGGCGCTTGGCCAGGTCGACGATGCGGGTCCGGCTGTCGGCCAACTTGCTGATCTCGGCGTCGCTGCCGACGGCCATCACCAGCCCGGCTTTCAGCGCGATGGCCGTGGCCTCGGGCTTGGCCGGGTCCAATGTGGTGATGCGGCCGTTGCGCAGGATCAGATCGGGCGCGGCGCGACCATCGCCACCCTGGGCCAGCGTCGGCCCGGCCAGCACGCCCAGACCCAGGGCTGCAGCGGCCTCAAGGAAGTCGCGGCGCGAGGAGGGCGGCTCGCCGCCCTGAATGATCAGTTGTTTGAACATGGGATGGACCTCGTCGGCAAGAGTGGCGGATGCCGGTCCATCGTCGTGCCTAGGCCTGCTCTTGTCCTGCCTTCGTCGGCCGGGCTCCGGCTCCCTCGTAAGAGGCAGGCGCGGGGCCTGCCTGCCGTGGCTTGGGGTCTTGTTGTCGGGTTTGTTTTGCTGGCATCATGCCGGTGCTCGGCGTGTCGACCGATGCCTGGAGAGAGGGATGAAAGACGCTGTGGGACAGGCCCTGACGGGCGCCAATGCGCAGGCCCTGGATCTGCTGGAACAGGGGCTGCATCAGTTTCGCTGCCTCAACGGAGATCCGCTGGCCAGCGCCGAGGCCGCGCTGGCGGCCGCGCCCGAGCTGGTGATGGGCCAGGTGCTGAAGGCCTGGCTGCTGCTGCTGAGCACCGAGGCGCCGGCCCTGGCGCCAGCCCGCGCCGCCTTGGCTGACGCGCAGGCCCTGCCGCACAACGCGCGCGAAGCACTGCATCTGCGCGCCATCGAGGCGCTCTGCAAGGGCCGCTGGCATGAAGCCGGCCGGGTGCTGGAAGACCTCAGCTGCGACTATCCGCTGGACGCGCTGGCCTTGCAGGCCGGCCAGCAAATCGATTTCTTCACCGGCGATGCACGCATGCTGCGCGACCGCATGGCGCGTGTGCTGCCGGACTGGTCGGCGGCATTGCCGGGCTGGCACGCGGTGCTGGGCATGTATGCGTTCGGGCTGGAGGAGAACGGCGACTATCGCCATGCCGAGCAGCTGGGCCGCGAGGCCGTGGCTCTGCAGCCTCAGGACGCCTGGGCCCAGCATGCGGTGGCCCATGTGATGGAAATGCAGGGCCGGCGTCGCGAGGGGATGGCGTGGATGCGCGACAACGCCGGCTGGCAGCAGGGCAGCTTTCTGGGCGTGCACAACTGGTGGCACCTGGCCCTGTACCACCTGGCCGAGGGCGAGCACGAGGAGGTGCTGGCGCTGTACGACGGCCCGATCAACGGCCCGCACAGCACCATCGTGCTCGAGCTGGTCGATGCCAGCGCCTTGCTCTGGCGGCTGCAGCTGGCGGGAGTCGATGTCGGCGCGCGCTGGGCGACGCTGGCTGAGCGCTGGGCACCCCATGCGGCCAGTGCCAACTATGCGTTCAACGATATGCATGCGGCGATGGCATTCGCCTGCGCCGGCCGCGAGGATCTGGTCGGCGAGCTGCGCGCTGCGCAAGCCCTGGCCTTGCGCAGCGCGGACGACAACGCCGCTTTCCTGCGCGAGGTCGGCCAGCCCGCGACCGAGGCGGTGCTGGCTTTTACCGCCGGCCAGTACCGCCGCGCCGGCGAGCTGCTGCGGCCGCTGCGCAGCCATGCCCACCGTTTCGGTGGCAGCCATGCACAGCGCGATCTGCTGGACCAGACCCTGATCCGGGCGGCCAGCGCCGGCGGAGACGCCGCGCTGGCCCGGGCGCTGCTGAGCGAACGCCGCGCGCTGGCCGAGCAGCGCGCGGCCCAGCACTGAACCGAGCTGCCCGCTGCCGCACCAGGATGCCAGGCCGCCCGCTCAGATCTCGTCGATCACGGTCTGCTTGGCCTGCCCGCTCTCCAGCGAGAAGCGGTCGCGCGTGCGCACATAGAAGCTGGCGCCGAAGCGGCCCACCGGGTGGTAGTCCTGCAGGCGCACGCGCCAGGTCTCGGTATCGATCAGGCCTTCGCGGGCATGCAGCCAGCGCACCTGGCCGATGAAGATCTGGCGGCTGGCGGTTTCCAGCGTCTCCCACAGGGTGCATTCGAAGGCCACCGGCGCCTCGGCGATGCGCGCCGGCTTGACGAGTCGGCAGGGCGCCGCGTGCAGGCCCACATGGGCCAGCTCGCTGACATCCGGCGGCAAGCGCTCGCCGCAGCGGTGCATGGCCTCGGCCATGGCCTCGTCCGGCAGGTGAACGACGAACTCGCCGCTGCGCTGGATGTTGGCGGCGGTGTCCTTCAGCGCGCCGTCCTTGAGCCGGTTGACGCTGATCATCACGATCGGCGGCTCCTCGCCCAGCATATTGAACATGCTGAAGGGGGCGGCATTGACGACGCCGGCCTCGTTGACCGTCGTGACCAGCGCGATCGGCCGCGGCACGATCAGGCTGGCCATCAGCTTGTAGCGCTGGTACTCGGGGAGGGCGGCGAAGTCGATGTCCATGCGATGTCCGTGAGGCGCTAACTGAGGCCCAGCTTCTGGGCCAGGCTGGGTTCGGGTTGGGCGCTGTGCAGCACGATGCGCTGTTCCAGCTCGCGCAGATGCGCTTCCATCAGCTTCAGCGCGCCCTTGGCATTGCCGTTGGCGATGCAGTCGACGATGCGTTCGTGTTCCTCGTGCTCGCAGGCCGCATTGCCGGGCGGCTCGTACAGCGCGACGATCAGCGAGCAGCGCGAGATCAGCTCGGTCAGATAGCGCAGCAGCACCGGGTTGCGGCCCAGGGCCGCAACCTGCAGATGGAAGCTGCTGGCCAGCCGCGCCCAGGCCGGCTGGTCGAAGCGGTGCATGGCCTCGTGCTCCTGGGCCAGCTGCTTGCGCAGCGCGGCGATGTCGGCCTTGCTGGCGTGCGCCACGGCCAGCTCCAACAGAGCGCCCTCCAGCGCGCGGCGCGCCTCGAAGATCTGGCGCGTTTCCTCCGGCGTCGGCGCGGCGACCACGGCACCGCGGTTCAGGCGCAGCTCGACGATGTGGTCGTGGGCCAGGCGCTGCAACACCTTGCGCACCGTCGCGCGCTTGACGTCGAACAGCTCGCACAGCGCCGCCTCCGGCAGCTTGGTGCCGGGGGTCAGGCGTTGCTCCATCACGCCCTCGAACACCGAGCGGTAGATGCGCTCCTCGACGTCGACCGGGGCTTCGGGCTTGGCTATGCGGTTGGTGCTCATGGCTTTGTTGGTCAATGCGGTGCCAGGATTGTCGCCATTAAATGTCGACAATCTTCAGCG
Organism: Paucibacter sp. XJ19-41; assembly: GCF_028462495.1. NCBI lineage: Bacteria > Pseudomonadati > Pseudomonadota > Betaproteobacteria > Burkholderiales > Sphaerotilaceae > Roseateles > Paucibacter sp. XJ19-41. Next base: position 13,452 of record NZ_JAQOWX010000076.1, on the reverse strand, counting down.
CCTCCATGTGCGCGGCGATTTGCCCGGGCGTGCACAGCCAGATCTCGCCGCGCCGCTGGGCAATGTGCGCCAGTGCCCGCCTCAGATGGCGCAGCCGGTAGGGCTGGCCGACCAGATAGGGGTGCAGCGCGATCCCCATCACCAGGGCCTGGCCATGGCGTTCGGTCTGCGCCAGCATCTCGTCGACGTTGTCGACGATCATCTGAGCGAAGTCCTTGGCGTCCATCTGCCGCGCCACCAGCATCGGGATGTCGTTGAGTTCCTGCGGATAGGGAATCGACCAGAGCGGGCGGCCGCTGCGGGTGCGCATCCGGGTCGGCTGGTCGTCGTGGCACCAGTTCAGCGTGTAGCGATAGCCGGCCTCGGCCAGCAGATCGGGCGTCAGCCGGCTCTCCGAGATCCAGGGCGACAGCCAGCCGGTGGCTGCCTGTCCCGAGCGGGCCTGGATCTCGTCACGGCAGGCGGTCAGCAGTGCGGCCTCGCGGGCCTCATCCCAGCCGCCCTGGCGCTCGGCGTTCGTGTGGCCATGGCCGATCAGCTCGTCGCCGCGCGCCAGCAGGGCGGCCACCAGCTCGGGGCAGTGCTGGTACAGAGCGGTATTGATCAGCGCGCCGGTGGGCAGTTGCAGGTCGTCGAACAGCTCCAGGCAGCGCCAGGCGCCGACCCGGTTACCGTACTCGCGCCAGCTGTGGTTCAGCACATCGGGCTCGGGGCTGACGGGGCCCAGCGCCGCACCCAGGCCCTCGCCGAAGGCGAAGTGCTCGACATTGAAACCGAGGTAGACGGCCAGGCGCCGGCCCTCGGGCCAGGTCCAGCGCGGGCGCCGCGTGATGGGCCGGTAGTCGAAGCGGCCGTGCGTGGGCAGAGGGTTCAGCATGGTGCGGCGATGCACCGGCGTGGCGCGAGGGGGTTGCGGGTTTGGGGCATCTGCGGTGATTTCTGAATTGTCGACAATCTAATAAGTTATTTGTTTGCAATAAACAGGCCATATGTTGACATGGCATGGAGTTTGCGAGTTGTCGCCGGTCATCCTTCAACCCCTGGAGCCTCCGATGTCCCTCAAGCTATCCCGTCGCCCCTTGTTGATCTGCGCCGCCGCGCTTGCGGCCCTGGGCCCGGCCCAGGCCCAGGAGCCCATCAAGATCGGCCTGGTGACCGCCTTGTCCGGCCAGTCGGCGCGTGCCGGCGAGGCCATCACCCGCGGTCTGGCGGTGGCCATCGACGAGATCAATGCCAAGGGCGGCCTGCTGGGCGGCCGCAAGCTGGAACTGGTGCGGCGCGACGACGAGGGCGCGCCGGCCAAGGGTGTGGTGGCGGCGCGGGAGCTGATCTTCAAGGAGAAAGTTGCGGTGCTGTTCGGCGGCCTGGACACGCCGGTGTCGATGGCCCTGGTGCCGCTGGCCAATCAGGAGAAGGTGCCTTTCATGGGCCCCTGGGCGGCCGGCACGCCGATCACCAAGAACGGCGCCAACCCGAACTTCGCCTTCCGCGTCTCGGCCGTCGACGAGATCGTCAACAAGGCGATGCTGCAGTACGCGCAGGCCACCTTCAAGGCCAGCAAGCCCGGCATGATCCTGGTCAACAACCCCTGGGGCGAGAGCAACGAGAAGGGTCTGGTCGCGGCGCTGGCGGCCAAGGGCCTGAAGGCGGTGGGCGTCGAGAAGTTCGAGGCCAATGACGTGGACGTGGTGCCGCAGCTGAGCCGACTGAAGGCCGCCGGCGCGGACAGCCTCTTCATGGTCGGCAACGTCGGCCCCTCGGCCCAGGTCGTCAAGTCGCTGGACCGCATGGGCTGGAAGGTGCCTATCGTCTCGCACTGGGGCCCTGCCGGCGGCCGCTTCACCGAGCTGGCCGGCCCGAACGCGAAGAGCGTGCATTTCGTGCAGACCTACAGCTTCTTCGGCAAGCAGACCCCGGTGGGCGAGAAGGTCATGAAGGCCTTGATGGCCAAATATTCCGACATCAAGGGCCCGGACGATGTGACCCCGGCGGTTGGCGTTGCCAATGCCTATGACGCGATGCAACTGGCGGCGCTGGCCATCACGGCGGCCGGCTCGACCGACGGCGACGCGGTACGCCAGGGCTTCTACAAGATCGGCCGCTACGAAGGCCTGATCAAGACCTATGACAAGCCCTTCACGGCCCAGGTGCATGACGCCGTGACCGAGAACGACTACGTCTGGGCCCAGTTCATCGACAACCGCATCCTGCCGGTCGCGAATTGACCCACCCCCTACCGGCTTCGCCGGCCCCCTCAAGGGGGCGAGCCCGTACGCCCGGCAAAGCCGGATCGTCGGGCTCCACTGGGTAAATCCCGCAACGAGGACGAGATGCTTCATTTATCCGCGCTGATCAGCGGCCTGGGCCTGGGCAGCATGTATGGCTTGATGGCCCTGGGCTTTCACGTCACCCATGCGGTCTCGGGCACGGTCAACTTTGCCCAGGGCAGTTCGATGATGCTGGGGGCCGTGCTCTGCTATGCGCTGGCGCAGGGTGCCGGCTGGCCCCTGCCGCTGGCGGCGCTGCTGGCGCTGGCAGGCTGCGCGGCCTACGGCCTGCTGGTCGAACGGCTGGCGGTGCGGCCCTTCGCGAGCCGCGGTTCGAACGCCTGGCTGATGTCCACCGTGGCTTTGGGCATCGTGTTGGATAACCTGGTGATGTTCGCCTTCGGCAAGGAGCCGCGCAGCCTGCCCTCGCCTCTGGCGACGACGCCGATCGAGCTGGGCGCGGTGGGCCTGGGCGTCTATCCGCTGCAGCTGCTGATCCCGCTGGTGGGCCTGGCGCTGGCCGGTGCGCTGCATGGGGTGGCACGGCACACGCGCTGGGGTGTCGCGATGCTGGCCGTGGTGCAGAACCCGGCCGCGGCGCGGCTGATGGGCATCCCGATCCAGCGCGTGATCGCGGTGGCCTTCGCGCTGTCGACGCTGTTCGCCGGCGTGGCCGGCGTGCTGATCGCGCCGCTGTTCAATGTGCATGCCGATATGGGCACGCTGTTCGGGCTGAAGGCCTTCGCGGTGGCGATGCTTGGCGGCATAGCCAGCGCCTGGGGCGTGATGGCGGCGGGCCTGCTGTTCGGTATCAGCGAGGCGCTGATCACCAGCACCCTGGGCTCCAGCTACACGCAGATCATCAGCTTTTCCCTCGTCATCCTGGTGCTGGCGTGCAAACCCAATGGCCTGTTCGGCCGCATGGAAGTGAAGAAGGTATGACGGGAGGCAAGACCTGGCCCTGGATTGCAGGCCTTGCGGTGCTGGGCGCCGGACTGGTGCTGGCGACAACACTGAACGGCTATTACGTCTTCGTGCTGGCCCAGGTGGCCCTGCTGGCCCTGGTGGGCATCGGCCTGAACGTGCTGATCGGCCTGTCCGGCCAGGTGTCCTTCGGGCACGTCGGCTTCTATGCGATCGGCGCCTATGCCGTGGCCATCCTGAGCGGCGCGGCCGGCTGGAGCTTCTGGGCTGCCTGGCCGGTGGCCCTGCTGGTCGCGGCGGCCGCCGGCGCGCTGCTGGCTTTGCCGGCGCTGCGCGTCAAGGGGCCTTACCTGGCGATGATCACCATCGCCTTCGGCTTCATCGTCGAGCATGGGGCCGCCGAATGGCGCGGCCTGACGGGCGGGCAGAACGGGCTGATGGGCTATGGCGGCCCCAGCCTGGGCGGCCTGGCCTCGGGCGAGCGCGCGGTGGCGATGCTGGCGCTGATCGCGGCGGCCCTGGCCTTCGTCGGCTACTGCCTGCTGGCGCGCGGCCGCTGGGGCGCGGGCCTGCGCGCGGTGCGCGACAGCGAGACCGCGGCCGAGGCTATCGGCCTGAAGCCGCTGCCGATCAAGGTCATGGCCTTTGCGGTTTCGGCCGGTCTGGCCGGCCTGGCCGGTGGCCTGTTCGCGCCGCTGGCGGGCATGGTGACGCCGGGCAGCTTTGCCTTCGTGCAGTCCATCCTCTTCGTGCTGGTGGTCGTGCTGGGCGGCGCCGGTTCGGCCATCGGCCCGCTGATCGGTGCGCTGATCGTGGGCCTGTTGCCCGAGGTCCTGAGCGGCATGGAGGAGTACCGGCTGCTGTTCTTCGGCGCCTTGCTGCTGGTCGTGCTCTGGGTGGCGCCGGATGGCGTGGCCGGTTTGCTGCAGCGCCTGTCGCAACACCTATGGCAACGACCGGAGACGCCGCTGATGGCCGGCGGCGTGAGCTTGCCGCTCGTCTCGCGGGTGCGCCAAGGCCTGAGCGCAGAAGGCCTGGGCCGGATGTTTGGCGGCGTGCGTGCGGTGCATGAGCTGAGCTTTATGGCCCAGCCCGGCGCGGTGACGGCCTTGATCGGCCCGAACGGCGCCGGCAAGACCACGGCGCTGAATCTGCTGAGCGGCTTCTACACGCCCAGCAGCGGCGGCTTCGCCCTGGGCGACAAGGCGCTGGCGGGCCAGCCGGCGCATGCGGTGGCGCGCGCCGGCCTGGCGCGCAGCTACCAGACCTCCCAGCTGTTCGGCTCGCTGAGCGTGCTGGATAACGTCGCTTTGGCCTGTCTGCGGGGCCGGCTCGGCGGGCTGTTCGGCGCGGCCGGCCTGCGCTCGGCGGCGGTACAGGCGCGCAGCCTGGCCTTGCTGGGCGCTTGCGGCTACGTCGGCGACGCGAACCTGCCGGCCGCCGATCTGCCCCATGTGGACCGCCGCGTCGTCGAGATCGCGCGCGCGCTGGCCACCGATCCCGACATGCTCCTGCTCGACGAGCCGGCCGCCGGCCTCTCGGCCGAGGACAAGCAGCGTCTGGCTGTGCTGCTGCGCCGCATCGCCGACGAGGCCGGTGTCGGCGTGCTGCTGGTCGAGCACGATATGAGCCTGGTGATGGGCGTGTCAGACCACATCGTTGTGCTGGATGCCGGCCAGCGCCTGGCGATGGGCACGCCGGCCGAGATCCAGGCCGATCCGCTGGTGCGCCGGGCCTATCTTGGCGATGACATGGGCGAGGACGGCAGGCTGGAAGCGCCGGTCGCCGCGCATGAATGCCAGCTCGGCACCGAGCTGCTGCATGTCGGCGCGCTGCACACCGGCTATGGCGCCGCGCCGGTGCTCAAGGGCATCGAGCTGCAGCTGCGCGAGGGCGAGCTGCTGGCCGTGCTGGGCGCCAACGGGGCCGGCAAGTCCACGCTGATGCGTGCGCTGGCCGGGCTGCAGCGGCCGGTGCAGGGCGGTATCCATCTGGCCGGCGAGGACCTGACCGATCTGGGCGCCGAGGCCATCGCCCGTCGAGGCCTGGTGCTGGTGCCCGAGGGCCGCCAGGTCTTCCCCGAGTTGAGCGTTCGGGACAATCTGCGCCTGGGCGGCTTCCTGCATCCCGAGGGGCTGGAGGCGCGCGCCGAAGCGATGCTGGAACGCTTCCCGCGCTTGAGAGAGCGCCTGCATCAGCGCGCCGGCCTGCTGTCGGGCGGCGAGCAGCAGATGCTGGCGGTGGCGCGCGGTCTGATGGCCAAGCCGCGCGTGCTGCTGCTGGACGAGCCCTCGCTGGGCCTGGCGCCCAAGGTCATCGCCGACCTGTTCGCGGTGCTGGCGCGGCTGCGCGCGGAGGGGCTGACGATTGTGCTGGTGGACCAGATGGCGGCGCTGGCGCTGGCGCTGGCCGACCGGGCCTGCGTGATCGAGGACGGGCAGGTGGTGCTGGCCGGCACGGCGGCCGAGGTGGCGGCCGATCCGGCGCTGCGAAAAGCCTATCTGGGCGCCTGAGGTGTCTTCCGGCAGCTGGGGCTGGGCCGGTCATACTGGCCACCCGCTTGACTGTTGCACAGGACAATACCGATGAAGACTTGGATCTCGATAGGGCTGGCCGCCGCCGCGCTGATCAGCACCGTGCCGGCGCAGGCCGATGACGTGCTGAAGGCCGCCATTGCCGGTGCGCAGCGCACGCCGGCCTTCATGGCGCGCGATGTCTGGCGCCACCCGTATGAAACGCTGAGCTTCTTCGGCCTGCGAGCGAGCGACACCGTGGTCGAGCTGAGCCCCGGCGGCGGCTGGTACACCGAAATCCTGGCCCCCTATCTGCGCGAGCGCGGCCGGCTGATCCTGGCCGGCGACGATCCGGCGTCGCCGCAGGCCTATTACCAGCGCAGCGCGGCGCGGCTGAAACAGAAGCTGCAGGCGCAGCCGGCGGTCTATGACAAGGTGCAGCTGACGGTGTTCGACGCCGGTGCCGGCAAGCTGGCCTATGCGCCGGCGGGCGCGGCCGATCTGGTGCTGACCTTCCGCAATGTGCACAACTGGATGAGCCATGGCGAGGCCAGGACGCAGGCGGTGTTCCAGAGCGTGTTCGACAGCCTGAAGCCCGGCGGCGTGTTCGGCGTGGTCGAGCATCGCTTGCCGGCCGACCGGGTGCAGGACGAGAAGGCCGCCAGCGGCTATGTGCAGCAGGCCTATGTCGTGCGGATGGCCGAGCGCGTCGGCTTCAAGCTGGCGGCCAGCAGCGAGATCAACGCCAACCCCAGGGACACGGCCGACCACGAGGGTGGGGTCTGGTCGCTGCCGCCGAGCTATGGGCTCAAGGACAAGGACCGGGCGCGCTACGAGGCGATCGGTGAGAGCGACCGCATGACGCTCAAGTTCGTCAAGCCCTGAGCCGCCGGCCGCCCTGGGGCCGGGTGTTGCCTGCGGGCTGGTTTGTCCCCGCTTGCGAGGCCGCACGCACAGGTATATAAACGAAAGCAATCCGGCATGGCGCCTACGCAGCAAACCCCGCAGTGATGCGGCTGTGATAGCAACACCTGGCCCCCAAAGATCTGAAGGCAATTCGTTTCTGTCACTCCTTGAGGAGGCGGTCATGGAACTTGAAGCGCAGTCGCATCGATGGGAGAGCCGCATGCCGGACTGGCCGGCGGCCGTGGTCGCGGGTCTGGTCGCGGGCGCGGTGGCGATGGTGATGGACCTGCTCTGGACCACGCTGATGCAGGGCGGCAATCCCTGGCATACCTCGCACCAGGTGGCCGCGATGCTGTTGGGCCCGGAGCTTCTGCAAGGCCCCACCCAGGCCTTCAATCTCGGCGTGGTCGCGACGGCGATGGCGATCCACTACGGCCTTGGCATCGTGTTCGGCTGCATCGTCGCCTTCATCGTCACCGGCTTTCATTACGAAGGCAGCCTGCCGATGCTGGAGATCGTCGGCGGCCTGTTCGGCATCGCGCTGTACTTCATCAATTTCTACGGCATGGTGCGGCTCTTCCCCTGGGTCGCCGAGATGCGCAGCGGTGCCTATCTGGTCGAGCATCTGGTGTTCGGCATGGTGGCCGCCAGCGTCTACTGGAAGCTGTCGCGGCGCGGCGCGGCCGCAGACTGACCCGGCTGGCGGCGGCGCTTTCGGGCGCCGCTTCCACGTATGAAGACAAGAACAGGAGGAGGCTGGCATGCTCATCGCCATCACCCTGGCCGTCATCGTCCTGGCGTCGCTGCTGTTTCACTACATCAATCCCTGGCACCCGCCGGCGCTGGCTTCCAACTGGAAGCAGATGGACGACACGCTGACGATCACCTTCGTGATCACCGGCATCTTCTTCGTGATCCTGAATCTGTTCCTGGTCTATGTGATCTGGCGCTTCAGGCGGCACGGCAGCAAGGCCACCGAGACCGTCGCCTATCAGCCGGTCAATCACAAGCTGGAGCGCTGGCTGACGGTGATCACGACGGTGGGCATCGTCGCGCTGCTGGCGCCCGGACTGAAGGTCTATGCCGACTATGTGACGCCGCCCAAGGATGCGCTGGAGGTCGAGGTGCTGGGCTCGCAATGGCAATGGCGCTACCGCTTTCCGGGCGCCGACGGCCAGCTCGGCGCCACCGATGCGCGCTTTGTCACGGCCAGCAATCCCTTCGGTCTCGACCCCGACGATGCCAAGGGTCAGGACGATGCGCTGGTCGATGCCAGCGAGTTGCATCTGCCGCTGAACCAGCCGGTCAAGATCCTGCTGCGCGCCCACGATGTGCTGCATGACTTCTATGTGCCGCCGTTTCGCGCGCGCATGAATATGGTGCCGGGTCTGGTCACGACCTTCTGGTTCACACCGACCCAGGCCGGCCGCTTCGAGGCCATGTGCGCCCAGCTGTGCGGGGTCGGCCATGCCGCGATGCGCGGCCTGGTGGTGGTCGAGGAGGCGCCGGCCTTCCAGGCCTGGCTGGCGGGCAAGCCCAGCTTTGCCGCCGCCTCCAAGCCGGCCCCGGTCGCGACGGTCGATGGCGGTAGCAGCGATCCGCTGGCCATGGGCCTGGCCGTGGCGAAGGCCAAGGCCTGCGTGGCCTGCCATTCGGTAGATGGCAGTGCTGGTGTGGGGCCGAGCTGGAAGGGCCTGTATGGCAAGACCGAGGCCTTTGCCGACGGCTCCAAGGAGAAGATCGACGACGCGGTGCTGGCACGCGAGATCCGCGAGCCGGCGGCCAAGGTGGTGCAGGGCTTTGCGCCCATCATGCCCAAGTCGGAACTCAGCGAGGCGGAGGTGACGGCCCTGGTGGCTTACATCCGCTCGCTGGATCCGGTCAAGAACTGAGGGAGGCGCGCATGCACGACGAACAGCACGACGAGCACGAACAGCATCACGAGCCGCAGAGCTTCTTCACCAAATACGTCTGGAGCCAGGACCACAAGGTCATCGCGATCCAGTACGGCGGCACCGCCGTCGTCGTCGGTCTGGTGGGCCTGCTGCTGTCGAACCTGATGCGCCTGCAGATCGGCTTCCCCGGCTACTTCGACTTCATCAATGCCGAGCGCTATTACCAGTTCGTCACGATGCACGGCATGATCATGGTGGTGTACCTGCTGACCGCGCTGTTCCTCGGCGGCTTCGGCAACTACCTGATCCCGCTGATGGTGGGCGCGCGGGACATGGTGTTCCCCTATCTGAACATGCTCAGCTTCTGGGTCTATCTGCTGTCGGTCATCGTGCTGATGGCCAGCTTCTTCGTGCCCGGCGGTCCGACCGGCGCCGGCTGGACCCTCTACCCGCCGCAGGCCATCCTGCCCGGCACGCCGGGTCATGACTGGGGCATCATCCTGATGCTGGTTTCGCTGGTGATCTTCATCGTCGCCGCGACCATGGGCGGTCTCAACTATGTGAGCACGGTGCTGCAGGCGCGCTGCCGTGGCATGACGCTCCTGCGCATGCCGTTGACCGTCTGGGGCATCTTCACCGCGACGATTCTGGCCCTGCTGGCTTTTCCGGCCCTGTTCGTCAGCGGCCTGATGATGCTGCTGGACAAGACCATAGGCACGAGCTTCTTCATGCCGGCCCTGGTCTCGCTGGGCCAGGTCAGCGACTACAAGGGCGGCACGCCGCTGCTGTTCCAGCATCTGTTCTGGTTCTTTGGCCACCCGGAGGTCTATATCGTCGCGCTGCCAGCCTTCGGCATCGTCTCCGACCTGATCAGCGTGCATGCGCGCAAATGCATCTTCGGCTACCGGACCATGGTCTGGGCCATCCTGGCGATCGCCGTGCTCAGCTTCATCGTCTGGGCCCACCATATGTTCGTCAGCGGCATGAATCCCTACTTCGGCTTCTTCTTCGCCACCAGCACACTGATCATCGCGGTGCCCACCGCGATCAAGGTCTACAACTGGCTGCTGACCCTGTGGCGTGGCGACATCCATCTGTCGGTGCCCATGCTGTTCGCGCTGGCCTTCATCTCGACCTTCATCGTCGGCGGGCTGACCGGCCTGTTCCTGGGCAATGTCTCGGTCGACATCCCGCTGTCGGGCAGCTACTTCGTCGTCGCTCACTTCCATATGGTGATGGGTGTGGCGCCGCTGCTGGTGGTGTTCGGCGCGATCTACCACTGGTACCCGAAGATCACCGGCCGCATGCTGGACGACCGCCTGGGCCACTTCCATTTCTGGGTCACCTTCATCGGCACCTATCTGATCTATTTCCCTATGCACTATCTGGGGCTGCTGGGCATGCCGCGGCGCTACTACGACTACAAGCCCTATGACTCCTTCCCCGAGTCGGCCCACCAGCTCAATGTCTTCATCACCGTGGTGGCCATCATCGTCGGCGTGGTGCAACTGGTCTATGTCTGGAACCTGATCTGGAGCGCCTTCAAGGGACGCAAGGCCGAGCCCAACCCCTGGCGTGCGGCCTCGCTGGAATGGCAAACCCCCGACACGCCGCCGCGCCACGGCAACTGGGGCCCGGCCCTGCCGGTCGTACATCGCTGGGCTTATGCCTATAGCGTGCCCGGCGCCAAGCAGGACTTCATCGCGCAGAACGCGCCGCTGTCCGAGGGCGGTGTCGAGGAGGATGAGGGCGGGGCGCATGGCGCCAAGGGAGCACGGGCATGAGCGCAGTCTTTCCAGTCGAAGAGTTCGCGGTCGACCGGCCGCAGGCCGCCAGCATCGCGCTGTGGGTCTTCATCGGCGTGGCCTGCGCCTTGTTCGGCCTGTTCTTCGCCGCCTATGTGATGCGGCTGGAGAGCGCCGAAGGCTATCCGCTGGCGCTGCCCTGGCAGTTCTGGCTCAGCACGAGTCTGCTGCTGGCCGGCAGTGTCGCACTGGAGTTGGCCTTGCGTACCCGTGGCAGCCGGCCCTGGCTGCTGGCCGGTGGCCTGCTGGCGCTGGGCTTTGTGCTGGTGCAGCTGTGGGCCTGGTCGGCGTTGCTGGCCGAGCGGGTGGTGCCGGCCGGCAACCCGGCGGCGAGCTTTCTGTATCTGCTGACTGCGATGCACGGCCTGCATGTGCTGGGCGGTCTGGGCGGCTGGTGGCTGGCCTGGCGCGATCCGGGCGCACGCTGGCGCATCGCGCTGTGTGCGCGCTTCTGGCATTTCCTGCTGCTGCTCTGGGTGGGCCTGTTCGCGACCCTGGGCCTGATGACCCCGGACCTGGTGCGCGCCATCTGCGGCGGCTGACGAGAAGGAGGTTCCGATGAGCAATCACAGCGTTCCCGGCGGCCAGGCCCAGGGCTGGCGCGGCCTGGTGGCCGATTTCTCGGGCGACCGCGAAGCCTTTGCCGTCTCCTGGGGCAAGGCGATGATGTGGATCTTCCTGCTCAGCGACACCTTTGTGTTCGGCTGTTTCCTGACCGGCTATATGACGGTGCGGGCCTCCACCACCGTGCCCTGGCCCAATCCCAGCGAGGTCTTCGCCCTGCATGTCGGCGGCACGAACGTGCCCCTGCTGCTGATCGCCATCATGACTTTCGTGCTGATCACCAGCAGCGGCACGATGGCGATGGCGGTGATGCGAGGCTATGCGCGCGACCGCAAGAATGCCGCGCTGCTGATCTTCGCGACCGCGTTGCTGGGCGCCTGCTTCGTTGGCATGCAGGCGTTTGAATGGAGCAAGCTGATCGAGGAGGGCGTGCGGCCCTGGGGCAACCCGATGGGGGCGGCCCAGTTCGGCGCCACCTTCTTCATGATCACCGGCTTCCACGGCCTGCATGTGTCGATCGGCGTGATCTATCTGATCATCGTCGGCATCAAGGTGCGACGCGGCGACTACGAGAAAAGCGGCAACTACCAGATCGTCGAGATCGCCGGCTTGTACTGGCACTTCGTTGATCTGGTCTGGGTCTTCATCTTTGCCTTTTTCTACCTCTGGTGAGCGAGGTGACGCGATGAGTACGCAACAACACCCGATAGGCCTGTACCTGAAGATCTGGCTGCTGCTTTTTGTGCTCAGCGCCATGTCTTACGCGGTGGACTATATGCATCTGCAAGGGCTGCTGCGCTGGAGCCTGATCCTGCTTTTCATGACGCTGAAGGCCGGTCTGATCATCGCCGTCTTCATGCACATGGCCTGGGAGCGCCTGGCGCTGATCTACGCCATCCTCTTGCCGCCCCTGCTGCTGCTGGTGCTGGTCGGGCTGATGTATGCCGAGGCCCAGTACACCTGGCTGACCCGGCTGCTGTTCTTCCGCTGATATGTCGGTACCTTCACAAGACATCGCGCTGCTGGCGGCCGGGCCGAGCAGCCGGCCCCTGTGGCGCGAGTACCTGGTGCTGACCAAGCCGCGCGTCGTCGCGCTGATGCTGTTCACCGTGCTGGTGGGCATGCTGCTGGCCGCGCGCACGCCGCTGCCCTGGACCTTGTGGCTGGGCGCACCGCTGGGCATCGCCCTGGTGGCCGGCGCAGCGGCCGCGATCAACCATCTGGTGGACCGCCGCATCGACGCGCTGATGGCCCGCACCCGCGCCCGCCCGCTGCCGCGCGGCAAGCTCAGCGGCGGCCAGGTCCTGCTGTTCGCGCTCGCCCTGGGCATGGCCGGCATGGCCCTGCTGCTGTTGACCACCAACCTGCTGTGCGCGCTGCTGACCCTGGCCTCGCTGCTGGGCTATGCGGTGGTCTACAGCCTCTATCTGAAGCATGCGACGCCGCAGAACATCGTCATCGGCGGCGCGGCCGGCGCGGCCCCGCCGCTGCTGGGCTGGGTCGCCGTCAGCGGGGCGCTCGATCCCGGCGCGCTGACCCTGTTTCTGATCATCTTCATCTGGACCCCGCCGCACTTCTGGGCCCTGGCCATCCATCGCCGCGAGGACTATGCGCGCGCCGCCGTGCCCATGCTGCCGGTGCTGCATGGCGTGGCCTACACGACGCGGCGTATCTGGGCCTACACCCTGGCCCTGCTGGCGGTCAGCCTACTGCCGGTGGCGATAGGCATGAGCGGCGCACTCTATCTGCTCGGTGCCGTGCTGCTGGGCGCGCGCTATGCCGAGCTGTCCTGGCGGCTGCGGCGTGACGAGCGCCTGGCCATGCCCAGCTTCCGCTATTCCATCGTCTATCTGTTCGGCCTGTTCGGACTGCTGCTGGCCGATCACTTCTTGTTGCGCTGAATCCAGCACCGGGCTCGGGCCATACTTGGCCGATGCAAGACGACAAGACCGCTACTCCCACCATCGCCTTTATCGGCGCCGGCCGTCTCGGCCGCTGCCTGGCCCAGGCCTTGGCAGCCGCTGGCGAGACCGTGCTGGCGCCGCTGGGCCGCAGGGATGACACGGCCGCCGCGCTGGCTGCCGATCTGGTGTTCCTGACCGTGCCCGATGACGCGATCGCAGCGCTGGCGTGCAGCCTGCCGTGGCGACATGGCCAGGCGGTCGTGCATTGCAGCGGCGCCACCGAGCTGGCCGCACTGGAAGCCGCTGCGGCGGCGGGCGCCGCGGTCGGCGGCTTCCATCCGCTGCAGATATTCACGGCCGACACGCAGCAGTCCGCCGCCCTGCTGGCCGGCTCCTGCGTCGCGATCGAGGCTGCGTCGCCGCTGCTGGGCGAGCTGCAGCGACTGGCGAGTCTGCTGCGGATGCGGCCGCTGAGCTTGCCGCCGGGCAGCCGCGCCGCCTATCACGGCGCTGCCAGCTTCGCGGCCAGCTTTTTGCTGTCGATGCTGGACGAGGCCGCCCAGGTCTGGGCTGCCGCCGGTCTGCCGCAAGACCTGACCCTGCCGGCCCTGCTGCCGCTGGCGCGCGGCACCCTGGCGGCGGCCGAGGCGCGCGGCCTGGCCGGCGCGCTGGCC